>NZ_JBFUGJ010000057.1:0-24116 GCF_056402975.1 Mesorhizobium sp. P3_A9
GCCTGCCACCGGTCGCCGTATGGTCGTTGAAGGAATAGATGTTGTGGCCGTTGCGGTCATAGACCGACACCGACCAGAAGGGGACATTTCCCGGCGCCTTGATGCGGACCATGCCTTCCTCGAGATCGAACCGGCAGGCCGTGGCATAAAACAGCGGGTCGACCGATTTCACCACCGGCGCGCCGCCTGCCTCGGCATCGAGCCGGTTCATCCTGTAGAGATCCGACGCCATCGACAGTCGCGACCACGCGTCACGCTCGGAAAATTCCGGCACCAGAAGCAGCACCACGATATGCACGATGCCGGCACCGACGAGGCCGAGCAGGACGGCGTGAAATAGGCGGCGCAGTGCGGCCAGGAGATTACGCATCGCAACCGGCCTTCACGATCCTGGGCAGCGAAACGTCCGACAGGCCGGTACTGCTGGCGATCGGCGTGTCATAGAAGGTCAGGACGAAATACATCCGTCCGGAACCGTCGGTCAAAAGCCAGTTGCCTTGCATCGGGTGATGGCCGACCGAGATGATCACCGAATTGTCGGCCTGGCGCAGCACCTCGTAGGACTGAAGTGCTGCAAGCCGCGGCTTGCCGGTCTCGACGACGCCAAGCGATTGATCGGCGGCATAGAGCGTCCAGAAGCGGGCGGTCGGAAATCCGCCCTCTATTCTATAGGTGCATTCCCGCTTGAGCTGGTCGCCGGCAGCGTCATTTTCCGCGACGAAGGACAGGCCTTCGGCGCGGCCGAGCGCAAGCACGCCCTCGCGCGCCACGCGCGCCTTGGAATAGGGGTCGGCGGCCGGCGTGCCGATGTCGGGAAAGGCGGTCCACTGGCCGATGCGGATCGCGCCGACGCCGTCCTGGATCTTCAGCGCATACCAGACGCTAGCGCCGCCGCCGCCAATGGCTATGGCAAGCGAAAGCAGCGTCAGGAAGGCATTCTTGAGCATGAAGGGCCGGGTGAATGAAGGAGTGCCGTTCGGGGATATCGCGGCGCAGGCCCCTGTGGCAAGCCGGCGTGATGGATTTGCCTGTCGGCCTCGCCAGCGCCGGGGCCGATGTCATAGCGCCGAAAGCGTTTCGGGCGGCGTTGAGGCGTCGAGTTTGGGGGCGGACTGGAACAGCTGGGTCATGTCCCGCAGCGTCTGCGTTGTCCGGCTAGACAGCACCGCCGGGCGTTCGGCTGCCGCGTCGGCCGCAGCTTGGTCCTCGCTCTTCTTCTGCGCTTCCGCGGCCTTGGCCGCGATCTCCTCATCGACGAACGGCTTGTCGATGCCGGGGATCGGCTTCAGGTCGATGTTCTGGTGCGCGTAGACCATCAGGCGCTGCCACACCATCGCCGGCAGCGAGCCACCGGTCATGTTCTTGGTCGGGGTGAAATCGTCGTTGCCCAGCCACACGGCCGCCGTGTAGTTGCCGGTGAAGCCGACGAACCAGGCGTCGCGGTAGGATTGCGTCGTGCCGGTCTTGCCGGCGACGACGATGTTGGGAATGAGCGCCCGCCGCGCCGTGCCCATCACCGGTACGGCCGCCAGCATGGTGTTCATCGATTTCAGCGCCTGCTCGGACAGCACCCGGTGCGGCGGCGGCGCATCCTTCGTCCAGTCATAGACCACGTCGCCGGTGCGGGTGACGAGCTGGGTGATGCCGTGCCGGGAGCCGACGAAGCCGTTCTGGGCGAACACGCTGTAGCCCGTCGCCTGGTCCATCACGGTCATGCCCGAAGTGCCGAGCACCATGGTCTTGTGTGCCTCGAGCGGCGATTCCACCCCGAAGGATTCCGCCATCGCCTTGATCGGCGCGATGCCGAGATGGTCCTTGGCCAGCCGTACCGGCACCGTGTTGATCGACTTGGCCATCGCCATCAACAGCGTGATGTTGCCCGCCGACTCGCCGCTGTAATTGTGCGGCGACCAGTTGCCCCAACTGATCGGGCCGCCTGATATGATCGAGTTGGGCGTAAAGCCGTGTTCCATCGCCGTGGCGTAGACATAGGGTTTGAACGACGAGCCGGTCTGGCGCAGCGCCTTGGTGGCGCGGTTGAACTGGCTGGCGCCATAGTCGCGGCCACCGACGATCGCGCGCACCGCGCCGTTGGTCTCGATGACCACAACCGCGCCCTCGGTGACGTTGTACTCCTTGCCGAACTGGCGCAGGTGGAACTCTACGGACTCTTCCGCCGCCTTCTGGATGTTGGCGTCGAAGGTGGTGTGGGCAACCAACGAGTGCTGGCCCGGCTTGGCGATCTTCTTGACCTCGTCGAAGGCCCAGTCGAGGTAATAATCCGGGCTTTTTTGTTCGCCACGATCGACGACATCGGCCGGATGCAGCCTGGCCTGCAGCACCTGGCCTTCGGTCATGAAGCCGGAATCGACCAGGTTGGAGAGCACCACATTGGCGCGCGCACGCGCTGCAGGCAGGTTGATGTGGGGTGCGTATTTGGTCGGCGCCTTGAACAGGCCGGCCAGCATCGCCGCCTCGGCAAGGTTCAGGTCCTTGACGCTCTTGCCGAAATAGAAGTCGGCCGCCGCTTCGATGCCGAACGTGCCGCCGCCCATATAGGCGCGGTCGAGATAGAGCTGCAGAATTTCCTTCTTCGACAGATTGGCTTCGAGCCACAGCGACAGGAAGGCTTCCTTGATCTTGCGCTCGAAGGTGCGCTCATTGGTCAGGAACAGGTTCTTGGCCAACTGCTGGGTGATGCTGGAGCCGCCCTGGACGACGGAATTCGCCCGCACATTCTCGAAGATCGCGCGCGAAAGGCCCAGCACGTCGATGCCGTAGTGATCGAAGAAACGCCGATCCTCGGTGGCGAGCACCGCCTTGATGACGTGATCGGGCATCTCGTCGACCGGCACGGAATCGCGCTGGATGATGCCGCGCTGGCCGATCTCATTGCCGTAGCGGTCGAGGAAGGTGACGGCGAAGTCGCCCTGGGCACGCCAGTCGCCGGTCGTATCCTGGAAGGCGGGTATCGCAAGCGCCAGCATCACCACGATGCCGCCGGCGCCGAGCGTGAACCCTTCGCTCAAAACTTCGATGATGCCGCGCCGCCAGCCTTTCAGACGGAAGCGCCGCGAGAAGATCGTTGCGCCTTCCCAGAACTGCCGTGCCTTGAAACCGATCTCGTAGAGCGAGGAATCGATCCAGGCGTCCAGCGCCAGAAGGCGGGAGGCGATCGCACCTCTTCTCTTGCGCGGTTCAGGGCTGACCATTCAAAAACCCGGCTCGGCTGTGGCGTGACCTGAAAACCGCAAGCCGGCAATTTCAGGGCAGCGCCCTGTTCCGACTATTCATCCATTTTGTGGACGCTCACAAGGGCGCCGAGGACACAGCCGCAAGGTTTGTCGATGAAAAGGCAGGCAACCGGCAAGCTGGCCGCCCGCCCACCGGATTCTTGATCCGGCGGGCGAGGGCTGTTTGTCGTTCCTTGGCTGTCAGGCCGCTTCGCGCTTCAGCGCCTGCGCCATGCAGTGGATGCCGCCGCCGGTCTTGGAGATTTCGCTCATGTCGATCGCCGCGACCTCGAAGCCGCGTGCCTTGAGCTGGCCGATCAGCGCCTGGCTGGAGGTCGGCGCGATCACCCGGTCCTTGCCTAGAGACATGAAGTTGCAGCCGAGCGCCATCGTGTCCTGGAACGGTACGTCGATGATCTCATGGCCCTTGCCCTTCAGCCAGTCGACGATGCCGGGTTCGGTGCAGGCGAGGCAGACGGCGGTGAGCTTTTCGGCGATCGGCACCACCATCAGGTCGATATGGACGTAATATTCGTCGATGAAGGCGAGACGCGTCTCCCAGCCCTCCTTCTCGAACCAGGACTGGACCTGGCGGGCGCCTTCTTCCTGCGTGCGGGCGCCACCGCAGCCGATCAGCACCACGCCCTCTTCGATGACGTTGAAGTCACCGCCTTCGAACGTGCCGGCGGTCACCATGTCGTAGATCGGGATGCCGAGTTTCTCGTAGGTGCGGATGGCGGCATAGTTTTCGCCGCGCCGCCACCAGTTGGCCATGGCGGTGATGAAGGCGCCATAAGGCGTCATGACGCTGGAATCGCGGGAATAGACCTGCATCGGCAGTTCCGGCGTCGGCTCGTGCCAGTGGATGTTGACACCGAAATGCTCATAGGCGGCGACCAGATCCTTGTGCTGCGCCTGGGCGATCTGGACGTTGCAGGGCGCCTCGCGCAGATGCTTGCGCGACAGCGAGCTGGTCGACAAATGGCGCAAAAAATTCGGCGATCCGAGCAGCACGTCGGTCAACACATCGGTTTCGTTGGCGAAGCCCCAGGCGGTCAGCGGCTTGGTGCCGCCCGCCGGATTGCGGCGCTGCAGCGAAAACGGCTCGGCGACGATGCGATCATGAACGGTCATGCGGTTCTCCTCATGGGCTTGTTCTCAAGAGTTGGTCTGGTCATGCATTGCTTGGGATCCACCAGTCGCGGCCACGCGCTGTGGTGACATATTCCGGCCAGCGGAAATTGATCGGCGGATCGTAATCACAGAGCGGTGCGATCCAGTTCGTGCCGCCAATGCCGCCGCCGGTGCGGGTGACGAACTCTTCCATCGCCGCATCGCGGACGGTCTTGTCCTCGAGCAGGCGTAGTGCTGCCAGCGCGACCGTCTTCGCCGCGCAGGTGACCATCGGGTCGATGGTGGCGGAAATGCCGCCCAGCGCATTCATCACCCAGGCAGGATAGGCGTGGCCATTCGCCGAACGCAATGCCGGACGGGCGACATAGAAGCGTGCCGTCGGCCCATGCCAGCTCATGTCGGTATAGTCGTCGGAGGTCGAATTCACCTGCGAGGGCGGCAGGTCGCGGCGCAGGATCGCCTCGGCCTCCTGTGGCGAAATCAGCCGCTCCAGCTCATCGATGAACGGGTTCTCGGTCGCGGCAGCCCCGGCATTGACCTGGATTTCACGGCCGATCGCCCTGGCGGCCTCGTCCCAACGTGGCGGCCCGACCGTCGACAGCGCTTCATAGGCGATCTCGGCCATGGCGTGATTGGCCAGTCCCGGCCGCGACTTCGACACCCAGTGGCGTTCGTATCGGCAGCCACTCATCGTGGCGGCGGCCGCGGCATTGCGGTCGAGCACGGCGGTGACCTGCTCGGCCATGGCAATGGTCGGCACCCGGATCATATACTGGATCTCGGCCAGCCCCGCCGGCAGATTGTCAGCGGTGGCCTGGCCGGCGGTCAGGATCGCCTCGCTGATCGACCAGCCACCCTGATGCGGCAGCATGGAGTCGCGCAGCGCCTTGGAGGCCATATACATCATCATCAGCGCGTCGTTGGCACCCGGCGCCCGCACCGCTGAATGTGCCTGCGGGATCGGCGCGCCGTCGCCCGCAGCGCGCGCCCAATTCTGCGGCTCGTCGCAGATGAAGCGGTAGATCATGGCGTAGGCGGCGCCACAATGCGTATCCCAGCGCGCCGTGTTGCAGAGCGGCAGCATGTAGAAGGGATGGAAGGAGATCATCCCGGCAAGGCCGTCATAATAGCCTTTTGCCGCATGGATCGGCTTCGAGCCGCGCACCTTCTCGGCCGGCTCGCCGGTGAAGCGCAACGTGCCTGGAATGCCATGGCGCTGCATGGCGGCCTTGGTGGCCAGCAGGCCGCCGAGGCTCGCCATGCCGAGCCCCGAATGCGGGTCGGTGTGGCCGCCGGCCTCGACGCCAAGGCCGGGCCGCGGCTGCTTTACGGTCACTGCGTCCTGGCAGTTGCCGGGGACGGCATCATATTCGGCATACATACCGATCGTCGGCCCGGCGCCATTCGTCCAGTGGGCGCAAAATGCGGTCGGCATGCCGCCGGAACCTTCCTCGACGGAAAAGCCCTCAAGCTTCAGCCGTGCCACATACCAGGCGGCTGACTGGTATTCGCGCCAGGCGGTCTCGCCGAAATCGAAGATGGTGCGCGTCCACGCCGACAGCAGCGGCTGGATGCCGTCGAGGCAGGCAAGGGCCGTCTCTTGCGCCGATGTCGTCACCGGTTTGTCCATGCCGCAAAGAAAGCAGTGAAGCGGCTCGCCAAAAAGTGATATGTTTTCCCGGTTCATGCAAATTCGGTTCACCTCTTGAGAATTCCATCCACACAGGCGCTGCGCGCTCTCGACAGTTTCGCCCGCCACGGCAGCGTCTGGCGTGCCGCCGACGAACTGCACCTCACCCGCAGCGCGGTGAGCCACCAGTTGCGGCTGTTGGAACGCGATCTCGGCTTCGATCTGCTGCAGCGCATTGGCAAAGGGGTGGCGCTGACGCCGCGCGGCCAGCGCTACGCAGCCGATGTCAGGAAGGCGCTGACCGTGCTCGGCGACGCGGGGGCGCAAAACAGCGGCGCCGGCGTCGGTGGGTCCTTCGCCATTTCCTGCCCTCCGGGCTTCGCCTCGATGTTCCTGTGCAGCCATATCGGCGAGTTCCAGCAAATGTACCCAGACGTGGCGCTCTCGATCCTGACACCTCGCCGCCTCGACGACGTCTCGAATCCGGACGCTGACGCCTTCATCGCCTTCGGCGTCGGCAACTGGCCGAACCGGGCGGTGGAACTGCTCTGCGAAGTTCACTTCACGCCGCTCTGCAGCCCGACGCTGCTCAACAAGGTCGGCGGCTTTTCCAAACCGGCGGACGTGCTGCGCGCCAACCTGCTGCATCTCTCCGACACCGAGGACTGGGCGCGGTGGCTGGCGCTGTCCAAGGTGGAGAACCCCGATACCGAAGGCGGTATCTTCTTTTCCGACATGAACCTCGTCTTTTCGGCGGCGGTCGCCGGACAAGGCATTGCCATGGGCGACGAGTTGACCGGCCGCCGGGCGCTGAGCGAGGGCCGTCTGGTCAAGCCGTTTGAAGCTTCGGTGCCCTCGCCACGCTCCTATTTCCTGGTCTTCGAGCACGCCAAAGCCAACCATCCCGTGCTCAATGCCTTCAGCGACTGGCTAAGGGCAAAGCTGTCGGAGAACAGGCTCTAATCTCCCCTCTCGAGGGGGAGATGGCCGCGAAGCGGCCAGAGGGGGTCGGTTCGACCGGGCTCGGCCTGCTGCGGCGGATGAAGGTTGGCGCTCCATGCGCGGCGACCCCCTCTGTCGCCTTTGGCGACATCTCCCCCTCAAGGTGGGAGATTAGGCGCGCGCCATCTCCCACCCGTGAATCAAATTTGCCGATCAGGCGAAAACTATTCGGTTGCGGTGAGCCGTGAGCCTGCCTACGATTTCACCAGAGACTGAGGAAGAGGCAGGATGCAGCAACCCGGCCGGGCCGCAGAGATCAAGGCAATCGGGATCGGCAAGAGCTTCGGCTCGTTCCGTGCGCTGGACAATCTGTCGCTCAATATCGGCCGCGGCGAGTTCCTGACGCTGCTCGGCCCCTCCGGCTCGGGCAAGACCACCTTCCTGATGATCCTGGCCGGCTTCGTGCAGCCGACCGAAGGCAAGCTTTTCAGCGACGGCACCGACATCACCGATCGACCGGCCGAACAGCGCGCCGCCGGCATGGTGTTCCAGGGCTATGCGCTGTTCCCACACATGAGCGTCGAGGCCAACATCGCTTTCCCGCTCAAGGTCCGCAAGAAATCGGCCTCCGACATCAAGAAGCGCGTCGGTGAGATGATCGAGCGTGTCGGCCTGATCGGCCATGAAAAGAAACTGCCCTCGCAGCTCTCGGGCGGCCAGCAGCAGCGCGTGGCGCTTGCCCGCGCGCTGGTGTTCGAGCCGGGCGTGCTTCTGCTCGACGAGCCGTTCTCGGCGCTGGACAAGAGCCTGCGCGGCCAGATGCAGGCCGAGATGAAGCGCCTGCACCAGGAAACCGGCACCACCTTCGTCTTCGTCACCCACGACCAGAGCGAGGCGCTGGCGCTGTCGTCGCGCGTCGCCATCTTCAACCACGGCAAATTGCTGCAGGTCGGCGCGCCGGACGAAGTCTACGACCGGCCGGACAACCGCTTCGTCGCCGAGTTCCTCGGCGAGATCAACATGCTGCCATTGAAGGGCGTGCAACCCGCCGACAATGGCTCGACCGGCGTTTGCGAGGACCGCGCGGTCAGCATGCATTGCAAGGCCGAGAAAGTTCGGGGTGACGCCATCCTGGCGATCCGGCCCGAACATATGTCGATCGCGCGTGAGGCGACGGTCGGCGAGAACGGCATTGCTGCGACCGCCATTGCCTCGACCTATATGGGTGCCGCGACCAAGCTTGACCTGACGACGCGCCAGGGCGCCAAGGTGACCGTCTCGGTGCCGAACGAAGTCGCGGCCTCCGCATTGAGCAAAGGCAATTCCGTCTGGCTGACCTGGCCGGCGGAAAAGGGTTTCCTCCTTCCGGACGGAGGACAATGACCGCCGGCGTGGACCTATGGGACACGCAGGCTTCCGGGAATGATCAACGACAAAAAAGGGGAACTGACATGACAAACGATACCAAGAAACAAGCCATCGACAGCCTGTCCGCAAGGGCAGGTCGCGGCGAGATTTCGCGCCGCCAGTTCACGCAGCTCGCGGCCCTCGTGCTTGCCGGCACGCCGATGCTGCTGCGCTCGACCGGTGCCTTCGCCCAGGCCAAGGAACTGGTGCTGGTCAACTGGGGCGGCGATGCCATCACCGCCTATGATGCGGCCTATGGCCAGGCTTTCACCAAGGACACCGGCATCACCGTCAAGATGGACGGCTCCGGCCCGACCGAAGGCGCCATTTCGGCGCAGTTCAAGAGCGGCGCGCCGACCTGGGATCTGGTCGACGTCGACCCGTTCTCGGCCATTACACTCGGCGCCCAGGGCGCTCTCGAGCCGATCGACTACAAGATCGTCGACAAGACCAAGATGCGCCCCGGCTTCGGCTGGGAGTTTGCCGCTTCGACCTATTTCTTCTCCTATGTCATCGCCTATGATTCCGAGAAATACGGCAAGGACGCCCCAACCGGCATGGCCGACTTCTTCGATGTGAAGAAGTTCCCCGGCAAGCGCTCGCTCTACAAATGGGGCGTGTCGAGCTGGGAAGCGGCGCTTCTTGCAGACGGTATCGCGCCGGCTTCGCTCTACCCGCTCGACCTCAAGCGCGCGCATGACAAGATCGCCGCCTTCAAGGAAAACGTCGTCGCCTACTGGGGTGGCGGCGCCGAGAGCCAGAGCGTGCTGCTCAATGGTGAAGCCTCGATGGCCATCGTCTGGTCGACCCGCGCCTCGCTGATCGAGCAGGATTCCGGCGGCAAGATCAAGTTCATCTGGGACCAGGGCCTGATCTCGCCCGGCGCGCTGGCCGTGCTCAAGGGCAATCCCGGCGGCAAGGACGCGGCGATGAAGTTCATCGCCAGCGCCCAGGATCCGCAAAAGCAGCTCGTCATGTTCGACAAGCTCGGCCAGGGGCCGGCCAATCCGGCCGCCGACGCGCTGATCCCCGCCGACAAGAAGCGCATCAACCCCGTCGATCCGGAGAACATGAAGAAGCAGATCGCGCTCGACATGGATTGGTACGCCAAGAACTATGGCGCGGCCCTCGACGAATACACCAAGATCATTTCGGCCTGACCAAGGCCGGGATAATCGGGTCCAAATGAGAGCATATCTCTCCGACAGGATGGGCGCGGCGCTGTTGATGGCGCCGCTGCTCCTGTTCCTTGTGCTTGCCTATGCCTGGCCGTTTCTCGGTGTCGTCAAGTGGAGTTTTACTCTGCCGACGCCTGGGCTAGGCCAATACGAGGCATTGCTCACCGACGATCTGGTGCAGTCGGTGTTCATCCGCACGCTGCGCATCGCGGCGATCGTCACTGTTGTGTCCGTCGCCGCCGCCTATGCCATCACGGTCGTCTGGGTGCGCGGCAGCCCGGCGCAGCGCCTCGTCGCCGAATTCTGCATCCTGGTGCCGTTCTGGATCTCCGTGCTGACGCGCGCCTTCGGCTGGGTGGCGCTTTTGTCCAATCGCGGATTGATCAACACCTGGCTGCAGTCGATCGGCTTCATCTCCGAACCGCTGACGCTGGTGCGCAATGAGTTCGGCGTCATCGTCGGCATGACGCATTTCCTCATTCCATTCGCCGTCTTTCCGCTGGCATCCGCCATGCGCAGCCTCGACGACCGCGTGCTGTTGGCCGCGCGCGGGCTCGGCTCCAGCCGCATGCGCACCTTCTGGACGGTGTTCGTGCCGATGACGCGGTCCGGCATCATCGGCTCCGCGATGATCGTCTTCGTCTTCTCGCTTGGCTTCTTCGTCACGCCGGCAATCCTCGGCGGCGGCCGCAGCGTCATGATCGCCGAGCTGATCTATCTCAGGATATTCCAGAGCCCGGACTGGGGGCTGGGGGCTGCGATCAGCGTTGTGCTGGTGTTGTTCGTCGGCGGGCTGATGGCGCTGCTGTTCCGCTACGTCAAACCGAAGCAGTTGATCTGATGCCGACCTATCGCCCCGGACCCGTCTCGCTGATCCTCGCCGCGCTGGTGGCGCTGTTCCTGCTGCTGCCGCTGCTTGCGGTCATCCCGGTGTCGCTGACGCCGAGCCGTATGCTGGCGATGCCATCGGGCGAACTGTCGCTGCGCCACTACCGCTCGCTGATCGAGGATCCGCGTTGGCTCCAGTCGATCCTGCTGTCGATCCGCATCGGCGTCGTCAGCAGCGCCTTTTCCACCGTGCTCGCGCTGTGCTTCAGCCTCGGCGTCTGGATGTTCCAGCCGCGCTTTACCGCCGCTCTCGTCGGCTTCGTGCTGTTGCCGATGGTGGTGCCGCCGGTGGTTTCGGCGATCACACTCTATTTCCTGCTCACCTCGATGTCCGGCGTCAGCTCGTTTTTCGGCTACGACACCTGGCTTGGCGTCGCCATGGCGCATTCGGTGATGACGGTGCCTTTCGCCACGGTGCTAATCCTGGTCTCGCTCAGCCAGCTCGACCGCCGCATCGACCTTGCGGCGCGGGGCCTCGGCGCCAGCGTATGGGAGCGCGCCACCCGCATCATCATGCCCAACATCAAATTCGGCATCGTCACCGCCGCGTTGCTGTCCTTCGTGCTGTCTTGGGAAGAAATCGGCGTCACGCTGTTCATCACCTCGGTCAACGCCATCACGCTGCCGCGTCTGATGTGGATGGGCCTGCGCGACAACATCGACCCGGCGATCGCGGCGCTGTCGGTGATCCTGATCATCATCACGGTGCTGGTGTTGGCGGTGCGCAGTGTGGTCACCAGGCAGCGCGCCGGGCACTGATTGCTCTACATAAACCTGACCGAGACGCGGCCGAACCTGCCCAGATCGCCGATGATTTCGTCGCCGGCCTCGACACTGATCGGCGTGACACAGGTGCCTGTAATCACCACCTGTCCCGGCTGGAGCGCTATGCCAAGGCCCGACAGTTCATTGACGATCCATGTCAGTGCGATACGAGGGTCGCCCAGCACCGCCGCGCCCGATCCATTGTGTTGTGACTTGCCGGAAACGAAGCCGGTCACCGGGTGCTCCGCGAGGTTCACGTCGCGCCAATCGTCTTCGACGGCCTCGCCGATGACAAACAGATTGGCACAGGCATTGTCCGCTATGAGCTGTGCCGCCCCGACAGCGCAGAAATCGTCATAGCGCGAGTCCGGAATTTCGATCGCCGGGTGCAGGCTCGCCACCGCATCCATCACCTCGGCGATTTCATAAGGCGCCGGACGCGGCGGCAGCTGGCGTCCGAAGCGGAAAGCGAATTCGATCTCGGCCACGCGCATCTTGCTCGTCGCGAGCGAAACGGCCCCGCCAACCTCGACCGCCTTCTCGGCGATGAGACGCCCGGCCATCGGGCCATCGACATTGATGTGCCTTTGCCCGGCCAGGCTGGTCGCCGCGATCTTCCAGCCGAAAAGCGGCGCTGACGAACGCTCCATCACATGTGACTGGATGGCGTAGCCGTCGATCCGCGTCTGCGGCCGCAATTCCTGGGGTATGGCGTCGAGACGGGTGCCGTTGTCCCAATGGCCTACCAACAACCGGGACGCGGCCCTGGCCTTTTCTGCATCGAGCATCGTCAGCTCCGGAAATGTGGGAAATGCTCCGGTGCTCAGCCAAAACCGGCAAGGAACATTCCATCGAGTGGACCAGTCCATATGGGGCAAGATCTGGTGACCAGGCAAGCAGTACGCCACGGTTTGCAACGCGCGCCGGCAAGTCGTATTTCCGAGATCATCGGCATTCATCATTCTGATGACGAATCGCCATCGTCTTCGCGTGGCGAACCGCTATATCTGGCAAGGGTATGCAGACATGGACAGGCTTTGGAAAAGCAATGTCGGTGATGCAACGGCTTGAGGAATGACAAATGACCGCGCCCGGCGATTTGCTGCAGGCACTGTTTCTAAGGCTCAAAAGCGATAAGTCGCTGTCGGCGTTGCTGAGCGGCGCTGGCCTGCTCGAACAGGCGACCGACAATGCCGCCTTTCCCTATGTGACCTGCGGCCAGACCAGTGCCTTTGACTGGAACACCGGCGCCGACAACAATGACGATCAGCTGATCACGCTGCATGTCTGGTCGAAAGCCCAGGGCGAAGCCGAAACGCTTGCCATCATGGACGCCATCAAGACGCGCCTTGCCGACGCGGCGCTGGTGATCGGCCCGCGCGGCCACACGCGGCTGTCGCTTGAGTTCACCGAGGCCCGTTACGACGAGGATCTCCTCGTCCACCACGGACTGCTGCGGTTTCGTGCGCTGACGCAGGAAGATGCCTGACACGCTTTCAATCTGACCGAAACGGAGTCTAGACTGGCATCTCAGGGATTTCGTCGGGTTGGGGCGTCGAAATCGCCATCGGTCGTCTCGCGTTCAGGGGTTTAGCGGGCATGTTTTTCGCATCGATCACTGTTCATTTCACGTTCAGCACCGATGCGTTACAACGCCGACCATGAAAACGCTTCGCTCCCACTTTCGAACCGCGACCCTGGCGCTCTGTGCTGCCGGGCTGTTCGCGTCGCAGGCGACAGCGATGCCGGTGATCGCGCCCGACCAGGCCAGCCCGATCGTCCTGGCCGCATCCGACTGCTACGCGATCGGCCAGCAGGTGGCCGAGCAGAATGGCGGGACGCTGGCCAAGGCCTCGCAGTCGACACGCGGTGGCCAGCCGGTCTGCGTCATCGTCGTGCTGGTGCCTGGCAAGGACGGGCAGCGTCCGCGCCGGTCCGAGATCGTCGTTCCGCAGAACTGAGCCAATCTTTCAACTGACAAGGCTAAGTTTCCCAGGCCGCCGGAATCGGCCTATATCTGAACCAGTCCTTCAACAGGTATCGATCACCGCATGCGCGTACTCGTCGTCGAGGATGACAAGGATCTCAACCGGCAGATAGCGGATGCGCTGGTCGATGCCGGCTATGTCGTCGACCGTGCCTTTGACGGCGAGGAAGGCCATTTCCTCGGCGACACCGAACCCTACGACGCCGTCGTGCTCGATATCGGCCTTCCGCAGATGGACGGCATCAGCGTGGTCGAGCGCTGGCGCCGCGGCGGCCGCAAGATGCCGGTGCTGATCCTGACGGCGCGCGACCGCTGGAGCGACAAGGTCTCCGGCATCGACGCCGGCGCGGACGACTATGTCACCAAGCCGTTCCACATCGAGGAAGTGCTGGCGCGGCTCAGGGCCCTGATCCGACGTGCCGCCGGCCATGCCTCGTCCGAACTCACCTGCGGGCCGCTTCGCCTCGACACCAAGGCCTCGAAGGCCGATGTCGACGGCGTGCCGCTGAAGCTGACCTCGCACGAATTCCGCCTGCTTGCCTATCTGATGCACCATATGGGCGAGGTCGTCTCGCGCACCGAACTGGTCGAGCATCTCTACGACCAGGATTTCGACCGCGATTCCAACACCATCGAGGTCTTTGTCGGGCGGCTGCGCAAGAAGATGGGCATCGACATGATCGAAACCGTGCGTGGCATGGGCTACCGCATGCGTGAGCCGGAGGCGTAACTCGGAACCGCTCAAACCAACCGCAAGGGCGCCGCTTTCGCTGCGTTTGTGGCCGCGTTCGCTGACGTTCCGCGTCATCGCCTTTTCCACCGTGTGGGCGATCCTGACACTTGTCGTCATCTTCACCTTGATCACCACGCTCTATCGCCAGGCCAGCGAGCGCGGTTTCGACAGCCTGCTTTCGGCGCATCTGTTCAACCTGATCGGGTCCATCGGCATTTCCGACACGGGAGCTCTGACTGGCGCTCCCGACCTCGGCGACCTCCGCTTCTCGGAGCCGAATTCAGGCTGGTACTGGTCGGTGGAACCTGCCTCGGAAGGCGTGCATGGCGATCTTCATTCGTCCTCGATGACCACGACGATCCCATCGCCCAGCGTTGCCGAGGTGCCCTTCAATGCCAGCTTCCAGCGCAGCTATTCGGCCGAAGGCATCGACGGCGAGAAGCTCGAAGTGTTCGAGAGCGAATTCGTGCTCGACGCCAAGAACCGCGCCGCGCGTTTCCGCGTCATGGGCAACCAGAGCGAACTCGAACAGGAAATCTCCACCTTCCAGCGCCGCCTGTTGACCTATCTCAGCCTGTTCGGCGTCGGCATGATTGCCATCAACGCCATCGCCATCCTGCTCGGCCTGCAGCCGCTGCGCCGGGTCCGCAACGCACTTGCCATGGTGCGCGAAGGCACCGCGCAGCGGCTCGACGGCCGCTTCCCGGCGGAGATCGAACCATTAGCCAACGAAACCAACGCCTTGATCGAAAACAACAAACGCATCGTCGAGCGCTCGCGAACCCAGGTCGGCAATCTCGCCCATTCGCTGAAGACCCCGCTGGCGGTGCTGCTCAACGAAGGCCGGGCACTTGGCGGCGCCAAGGGACAATTGATCGCCGAGCAGGCCGCCTCGATGCAGAAGCAGGTCGACCACTATCTGCAGCGCGCCCGCGTCGCCGCGCAACGCGACAGCGTCGTCTACCGCACACCGGTGGCGCCGCTGATGCAGCGCATGGTGCGGGTCTTGCAGAAACTCAATCCGCAGACCAGCCTGTCGCTGTCGCTGCCGGCCACCGAGATCGTGTTTGCCGGTGAGCGCGAGGACCTCGAGGAATTGCTCGGCAATCTTCTCGAAAATGCGATGAAATGGGCAAAGAGCGCGGTGTCGGTCACGGTGGCGCCGTCGGCCGGCAAGGATGACAATCTTTTCGAGATCAGCATCGACGACGACGGCCCGGGCATTCCCGAGGACAAGGCGCGCGACGCGTTGAAGCGTGGAAGGCGCCTCGACGAGACAAAGCCGGGAACAGGTCTGGGGCTGGCCATTGTCGCCGATCTCGTCAACGAGTATGGAGGCGTTCTTGCGCTCGAACGGTCCGGCCTGGGCGGGTTGAAGGCAGTGGTGCGATTGCGGAGCCTTCAGTGACGCTTTCTCGGGGCCAATCGACAGCGATGGACGGCGTATGGTATGGCGGCATATCGATTCATCCTGGAGCAATACCGATTGCTCCAGAACCTGCCGGCAGCGGCCAAATTTCCGACAAATATCAATACTATGGCCACGCTTACTTTCTCCGATGACGCGGCCCCCGGCGCATCCATGGCAGGCTCCAACTCAAGAAAACCGGTTGTTGGCATGAAGATTCGCGTCGCGCTTGTTTCCGCCTTGCTGGCCGTGTCCGGCTGCTCCACGTTGAGCGGCAAGGGCCCAACGCTCGCGCCGACACCGGCCTCGACGCCTCCGTCAAGCGGCAAGGTCACCAAGTCGATCATTTCGGCAATGGACGGCGGTCTCATCGGCGGCTCGATCGGCAACGGCCTCAGTGAATCGGAAAAACGCAGCGCCCTCGAGGCCGAATACAAGGCGCTCGAATATACGACGAGCGGCCAGAAGGTGGCGTGGAAGGGCGATCAGGCATCGCGCTATGGCGAGGTGGTTCCGGCCCAACCCTATCGCGTCGGTTCGCAGGATTGCCGCCAATATACGCAGACGGTCTTCACCGGCGGAGCCGGCGTTACGGCGCGCGGAACCGCTTGCCGCAACGCCGATGGCAGTTGGACGCCGCTGACCTGATATCCAGACCGGCTCCGGCCGGTTGATGTCGATCAAGGACATCAGGCGCGGCTGCCGTCAAAGCGTCGCAGGATGCTTGTGTTGGCAGGGCAGGGCTCTGTCGTTATTGGAAGAACCATGCTGTTCTGGGTCATAGCCGCAATACTGACGCTGGGCGCGAGCCTGGCGGTGCTGCTGCCGCTGGCGGCCGGCTCGAAGAGCGACTCATCGAGCGGCGATCACGACCTGGAAGTCTACCGCGATCAATTGTCCGAGCTTGACCGCGACGCTGCGCGCGGCTTGATCCAGCCGGCGGAAGCGACCGAGGCGCGCGCCGAGATCGCGCGCCGGATCCTTCGCCTCGATAATTCAGATGCGGCCGGCAAGACATCGGCCAGGCAGGTCTCGGTCATGGCGCGGCTTGTCGCGACCGTGGCCGTGCTGGCGGTGCCGCTGGTCAGCTGGGGCCTTTACAGCCAGATCGGCTCGCCTGACCTGCCATCGCAGCCGCTCAGCGAACGTCTGGCCAAGAACCCGGCCGACAGTTCGGTCGACGAATTGGTGGCGCGGGCCGAGGCCCATCTTGCCGCCAACCCTTCCGACGGCAGGGGCTGGGACGTGCTGGCCCCGGTCTATCTGCGCATGCAGCGCTTTTCCGACGCGGTGGCCGCGTATCGCAACGCCATCCGCTTCGATGGCGACAGCGCTGTTCGCCAGGCTGGCCTCGGCGAGGCAATCGCCGGTGCGGCGGGCGGCATTGTTTCCGCCGATGCCCAGGATGCCTTCGAGGCGGCGCTGAAGTTCGATCCGGCCAACGCGAAAGCCAGCTTCTATCTGGCCATGGCCTTGGCGCAGGAGGGGCGGAACAAGGACGCGGTGACGGCCTGGCAGGCGATGCTGGGCGCTTTGCCGCCGGAATCGCCATGGCGCGGCGCGGTCGAGCAGGCATTGGCCAAATCCGGCGAAGTCGCTTCCGGCGCGGCAGCGAAAGGCCCTGACGCTGCGGATGTCGACAACGCATCCTCAATGTCGCCGCAGGATCGCGAAGCCATGATCAAGACGATGGTCGCCGGCCTTGACGAAAAATTGCGGCAAAATCCGCGTGACCCGGAAGGATGGATGCGGCTCGTTCGTTCCTATGTCGTGCTGGGCAAGGCCGATCAGGCGCGCGAGGCGCTGGGTCGCGCCATCGCCGTCTTTGGCGCCGGCAGTGACGAAGCCAAGAAATTCACCGCCTTTGCCGCCTCGCTCGGCCTGACGGCGACGGAGTAGACATGACGCGCAAGCAGAAACGGTTGTCGGTCATCGTAGGCGGCCTGGCTTTCCTGGGCGCCGCCACCGGGCTGACCTTCTACGCGCTTGGCCAGAAGGCATCCTATTTCTACATGCCGGCTGACCTCACCACGGCAAGCGTCCAGCCCGGCCAGCGCATCAGGCTGGGCGGCTTGGTCGAAAAAGGCACCATCCAGCGCGGGCTGGGGGCGACGGTCGCCTTTTCGGTTACCGACACGCATAAATCGGTCAAGGTCACCTATACCGGCATCCTGCCCGACCTTTTTCGCGAGGAGCAGGGCGTCATCACCGAGGGCACCTTCGGTCCGGACGGCGTCTTTGTTGCCGACAGCGTGCTGGCAAAGCATGATGAGCGCTACATGCCCAAGGAAGTGGCCGACGGGCTGAAGGCCAAGGGCGTCTGGCAGGAGAGCAAGAGTGAGTAGCGGGAGAGCAAACGTGGATTTCGGGAACAACCATGGTTGAAACTGGACATTTCGCCCTGGTCCTGGCGTTCGCGCTTTCGCTGGTGCAGACGATCGTGCCGCTGTATGGCGCGCGCCTCAACAACCAGCGCCTGATGTCTGTCGGCGGTCCCGTCGCGGTGACCGGTTTTGCCCTGACGGCGCTGTCCTTCGCGGCGCTGGCGAGTGCCTACGCGAACTCCGATTTCTCGGTGGCGAGTGTTTGGGAAAACTCGCATTCGCTGCAGCCGATGATCTACAAGATCACCGGAACCTGGGGCAATCACGAAGGCTCGATGCTGCTCTGGGTGCTGATCCTGACCTTTTTCGGCGCGCTGGTCGCTGCGTTCGGCTCCAACCTGCCGGCGACGCTGCGCGCCAATGTGCTGGCGGTGCAGGGCTCCATTGGCGCTGCCTTCTTCCTGTTCATCCTGGCGACGTCCAACCCCTTCATCCGGCTCAATCCGGCACCGATCGAAGGCCGTGACCTAAACCCGGTCCTGCAGGATCTCGGCCTCGCCATTCATCCGCCGCTGCTCTATCTCGGCTATGTCGGCTTCTCGATCTGCTTCTCCTTCTCGGTCGCAGCCCTCATCGAGGGCCGCATCGACGCCTCCTGGGCGCGCTGGGTGCGGCCATGGACACTGGTCGCCTGGATGTTCCTGACCGGCGGCATCGCCATGGGGTCATACTGGGCCTACTACGAGCTCGGCTGGGGTGGCTTCTGGTTCTGGGATCCGGTCGAGAACGCCTCCTTCATGCCGTGGCTGGCGGGCACCGCGCTGCTGCATTCGGCCATCGTCATGGAAAAGCGCTCGGCGCTGAAGATCTGGACGCTGCTGCTCGCCATCCTGACCTTCTCGCTGTCGCTGCTCGGCACCTTCCTGGTGCGCTCGGGCGTGCTCACCTCGGTGCACGCCTTTGCCACCGATCCGACGCGTGGTGTCTTCATCCTGTGCATCCTGACGCTGTTCATCGGCGGCTCGCTGGCGCTGTTTGCGCTCCGCGCCTCAAGGTTGACGGCCGGCGGCCTGTTCCACCCGATTTCGCGTGAAGGCGCACTCGTCCTCAACAATCTGTTCCTGACCACGGCGACCGCCACCGTGCTCGTCGGCACGCTCTATCCACTGGCGTTGGAGGCGCTCACCGGCGACAAGATCTCGGTCGGGGCACCGTTCTTCGACCTGACCTTCGGCCCCTTGATGCTGCCGCTTCTGGCCATTGTGCCGTTCGGTCCGCTGCTGGCCTGGAAGCGTGGCGATGTCTTCGCTGCATCGCAACGCCTGATGGCGGCCTTCGCCGTAGCGTTGGCGGCGATGCTGGTCACCGGCCTGTTTGTCGACGGCGCGTCGGTTTTCGCCGCCCTCGGCATCGGCCTTGCCGTCTGGCTGGTTGCCGGCGCGCTCACCGACCTTGCCGTCAAGTCCGGCGTCGGATCGGTCGCACCGGCCGTCATGTTCAGGCGCTTTGCCGGCCTGCCGCGCTCGGTCTTCGGCACGGCATTGGCCCATCTCGGCCTCGGCCTGACATTGCTCGGCATCGTCGCCACGCTCTCCTTCGGCACTGAGAAGATCCTCAGCATGCGTGCCGGCGAGACGGTCGAATTATCCGGCCATACGCTGCGTTTCGTCGGGCTCTATCCGGCGCAAGGGCCAAACTACAGCGAGGACCGCGGCCGCTTCGAGTTGATCGGTGTCGCCGGCAGTCCTGTCGGCGAAATCAGTTCCGCCAAGCGTTTCTTTCCGGTGCGGCAGACGACGACGACGGAGTCCGGTATCAAGACCCTTGGTTTTTCGCAGCTCTACATTTCGCTCGGTGATGAGAACAAGGACGGCTCCGTGGTGGTGCGCCTGTGGTGGAAACCTTTGGTGACGCTGATCTGGGGCGGCGGCCTGGTGATGATGGCAGGTGCTGCCATGTCGCTGATGGACAGGCGCCTGCGTGTCGGCGCGCCCTCGCGCCGGCGCAAGCAGGCGAGCGCCGTGGCGCCCGCGGCCCTGCCATGAATGTACGCCTTTCATTGACCTCGATTGTCCTTTTGCTGGCGCTGTTCATTGCCGGTACGGCAATGGCGGTGAAGCCTGACGAAATGCTGGCCGATCCGGCGCTCGAGGCGAGGGCGCGGGCGCTGTCGGAAGGCCTGCGCTGCATGGTCTGCCAGAACCAGTCGATCGACGAATCCGATGCCGATCTTGCCCGTGATCTGCGTATCCTGGTGCGCCAGCGCCTGGTCGCCGGCGATACCGACCAGCAGGTTATGGACTATGTCGTTTCGCGCTACGGCGAATTCGTGCTGCTGAAGCCGCGTTTCGACCTGCGCAACGCACTGCTTTGGTGCACGCCCGTATTGTTGCTGCTGGTCGGAGGCATATTCATTGTGCTGACCGCGCGGTCACGCCGGACACTGGCGACAAAGTCTCTGTCATCAGATGAACAGGCGGCACTGGACGCTATCCTTCACCGCGACTGAAGGCGGCGACCGCCCCACCAACATTACCAAAGTTTCATGTGTCGGAAATGGCGCCGTAATGTGCGCCTCTCTAAGTCTCTCTCCTCGAGGATGCCAATCAAGCAGCGTCCGTTTGAAAGAGGATAAGAGATCCATGAATATTGCCCCCAATTCATATTCCGTCACCCGCAAGCGTCTCATGGCAGCCGTCGCTTCGGTCGCCGTTGCCGGCGTGATCGGCGTTGGCGCGCTGACCACTGGAACCAGCCCCGTTCTGGCCGATGCCGTGCGCGTCGAGGCACCGCAGGTGCAAGGCTTCGCCGATGTCGTCGAGCGCGTTTCGCCGGCCGTGGTCAGCGTCAAGGTGAAGGCCAAGATCCAGCCGACCGCCGATGACGGCTCCGATGATCAGGACGGTCTCGACAATCTTCCCAACAATCCGCAGTTGCGCCGCTTCTTCAAGGAGTTCCGCGGCTTCGGCGACCAGAACGGCCAGAATGATGACGGCCATCGCCGCTTCGGTAATCGCGACCGCAACAACGACCAGCCGCGCCCGGTGGCGCAGGGCTCCGGCTTCTTCATTTCCGAGGATGGCTATCTCGTCACCAACAACCACGTCGTCGAGGAAGGCACCGCTTTCACCGTGGTGACCAGTGACGGCAAGGAACTCGATGCGAAGCTGGTCGGCACCGACCCGCGCACCGACCTCGCCGTGCTCAAGGTCGAAGGCAGTGGCAAGTTCACCTATGTCGACTTCGCCGACGATTCCAAGGTTCGCGTTGGCGACTGGGTCGTGGCCGTCGGCAATCCGTTCGGTCTCGGTGGCACTGTCACCGCCGGCATCGTATCGGCGCGCGGCCGTGACATCGGCGCTGGCCCCTATGACGATTTCCTCCAGATCGACGCCTCGGTCAACCGTGGCAATTCGGGCGGCCCGACCTTCAATCTCAACGGCCAGGTGGTCGGCATCAACACGGCGATCTTCTCCCCTTCCGGCGGCAGCGTCGGTATCGCCTTCGACATTCCTGCCTCGACCGCCAAGCAGGTCGTCGAAGACCTGATGAAGAACGGTGCGGTGCAGCGCGGCTGGCTCGGCGTCGAAATCCAGCCGGTTACCTCCGACATCGCCGAATCGCTCGGCCTGAAGTCCAACAATGGTGCGTTGGTGTCGAGCGCCCAGGACGATGGGCCCGGCAAGAAGGCCGGTATCATCGCTGGCGACGTGATCACCCAGGTCGAGGGCAAGGACGTCGCTTCGCCGAAGGAACTCGCCCGCCTGATCGGCGCCTATTCGCCGGGCAAGTCGGTTGACGTCACCGTCTGGCGCGACGGCAAGAGCCAGACGATCAAGGTCGATCTCGGCAAGCTGCCGGTAAGCGACAAGCAGGCCTCGAACGACCAGCAACAGCAGCCCGCCGCTCCGGCGAAGCCCGACACGCTGGCCGATCTCGGCCTCAAAGTCACCAAGTCCGAAAACGGCAAGGGTCTTGTGGTGACCGATGTCGATCCCGACAGCGATGCCGCCGACCGCGGCATCCAGCCGGGAGACATCATCACCGCTGTCAACTCGATCGAAGTCAACGGCACCGACGACGTCACCAAGGCGATGACCGAAGCGGTGAAGGCCGGACGCAAGGCCGTGTTGATGCAGATCACCCGCGACGACAACAACCGCTTCGTCGCGCTGCCCGTCGCCAAGGGCTGACAACGACTTTTCCGGTGCGGCGGTTTCAAACACCCCCGAGCCACCGCATGGGAAAGCATGGAGCCGGGTACGTTAGTCAGTCATCGTGCTCTCCTCCAGCGGCAGCGGGCCTCCCATCGCCCGCTGCCGCACATTTTGGAAGCCGCCTAAAAGCGCTCCCTCGGGCCTGGGCCGAGAGGACGTTATGATTGCAGGATCATGCCCTGAAACAGGCCCGAAACAGGCTTGTCCGGGATGAAGACAACCAGAGAATAAGATTTTATCGCGCGCGGTCCCGATCATCTTGATCGCGACGCGCTTTGGCAAAGGCTAAAATGCAGATGCCGGCTACTCAACCTTCCAACGAAATCGCGTATAACGGCCCTATGAAGATTCTCGTCATTGAAGACGATCGTGAGGCTGCGGATTATCTCCAGAAAGCCTTCGCCGAGGCTGGTCATACCGCGCATGTCGCCGGTGACGGCGAAACCGGTTTCGCGCTTGCCGACGCCGGCGACTATGACGTGATGGTCATCGACCGCATGATGCCGCGCCGCGACGGTCTTTCGGTCATTGCCGGCCTTCGCTCCCGGGGCAACACCACGCCGGTGCTGATCCTGTCGGCGCTGGGCGAGGTCGATGACCGGGTCACCGGCCTGCGCGCCGGCGGCGACGATTATCTGACCAAGCCCTATGCGTTCTCCGAACTTCTGGCCCGCGTCGAGGTGCTGAACCGCCGCGCCAGCGCCAAGGAGGCCGAGACCGTCTACCGGGTTGGCGACCTTGAACTCGACAGGCTGTCGCATTCGGTCCGCCGGGCGGCGCGCGAGATCACGCTGCAGCCGCGCGAGTTCCGCCTGCTCGAATATCTGATGCGCCATGCCGGCCAGGTGGTGACGCGCACCATGCTGCTCGAAAATGTCTGGGATTATCATTTCGACCCGCAGACCAATGTCATCGACGTCCACGTCTCGCGGCTGCGCGGCAAGATCGAAAAGGGCTTCGACAAGCCGATCCTGCATACGGTTCGCGGCGCCGGCTACATGCTGAAAAGCGGCTAGCAACAGCATGGCTCTTTCCGTGCCCGCCATCATGAAGACGACGGCAGCGCGGCTTTCGGCGCTCTATTTCCTGCTTTTCGCGCTGTGCGCCGTGCTGCTGGTCTTCTACATGACGTCGCTGTCAGCGAGCATGCTGACCGGGCAGACGCAGGACACAATCAATGATGAGATAATAGGCCTGGCCCGCGCCTACCAAAAGGGCGGCCTGCCGCTGCTGGTGCGCGTGGTCGAAAACCGCTCCCGTCAGCCTGGCGCCAACCTCTATCTGATCGCCGACACCAATGGCCAGATCCTGACCGGCAATGTGCAGGCCCTGGAACCTGGTGTGATCGATACCGAGGGCTGGACGACCGAGCCGTTCTCCTACAAGCGCTTCGGCGAAGGCGAGCTTGATCGTTTGCGCAGCGGAGCATCCGACCAGACGCCATCGCCTTCAACTGGCGACAACACGGCGCAGCAGGCCGAAGGCGAAAAGGGTCACAACGCCATTGCGCTGGTGCTGCGGCTGCCCAACCAGATGATCCTGCTGGTCGGGCGCGATCTTGGCGAACCGGAGCGCTTTCGCGCCGTCATCCGCCGCGCCCTGATGCTGGCGCTCGGCATGATGGGGCTCGGCGGACTGCTCATCTGGTTCTTTGTCGGCCATGCCGCGCTGAAACGCATCGACAGCGTGTCGGAGGCCAGCCGCCGCATCATGGGCGGCGATCTCTCGGGCCGGCTGCCGGTGACCGGCGCCGGCGACGAGTTCGACCGGCTTTCGGAAAACCTCAATTCCATGCTGGCCCGGATAGCCACGCTTAACGAAGGCCTGAAGCAGGTTTCCGACAACATCGCGCATGATCTGAAGACACCGCTGACCCGGCTGCGCAACCGGGCCGAAGCAACACTTTCCGGCAAGCACAAGCCGGCCGATTACCGCCAGGCTCTGGAAGGCACCATCACTGAGTCCGACCAGCTCATAAAGACCTTCAACGCCATCCTGATGATCTCCCGGCTCGAAGCCGGATATTCGTCGGAGCACACCAACCGCGTCGATCTGGCAGCGGCCGTGCGTGATGTCGTCGAGCTCTACGAGCCGGTGGCGGAAGAGGCTGGCGTTTCGCTCGAAGCCGACGTGAACGGCGCCTTTGTCGTCAACGGCAACCGCGAACTGATCGGCCAGGCGCTGTCCAACATCGTCGACAATGCGATCAAATATTCGACTGATTCCACGTCCAAGCCGGCGGTCCGGGTGACGCTTGAGCGCACCCATGG
>NZ_JBFUGJ010000058.1:0-24084 GCF_056402975.1 Mesorhizobium sp. P3_A9
GACGGCAACCAGCTGAACGCCCTCGTCGGTGGCCACGAACTCCACCTCGGAACCCGGGCCGATGCCCAGATGGTCCCTTATCGGCTTGGGGATTGTAACTTGCCCCTTGGTTGTCACGCGCATGGTAATACCTCTGGAGTATTACTTACTCTCACAGCGTGAACAAGTCAAGAACATCGCTAACCGGCAAGCGCCATCCGATAGGCCACGCTCTGCCGGTGATGGGCGTGGCAAATCGCGATGGCCAGCGCGTCGGCGGCATGTTCGGTGTCGAAGGTCGCTTTCGGCAGCAGCACCTTCACCATCATGTGGATCTGCTTCTTGTCGCCATGGCCGACGCCGATGACAGCCTTCTTCACCGCATTGGGCGCATATTCGGCAACGACGAGGCCGGCGCGTGCCGGCACCAGCATGGCGATGCCACGCGCCTGGCCGAGCTTCAGCGTCGCCACCGCATCCTTGTTGACGAAGGTCTGCTCGACGGCCGCCTCGTGCGGCATGGCTTGATRCAGGATTTCGGCGAGCCCGTCATGCAACTGGCACAGCCGCGTCGCCAGCGCCGCCTTGTCTTCGGAGCGCACGGTGCCGGACGCGATGAAGCGCAAGGAATTGCCGAGGCTCTCGACGATGCCCCAGCCGGTGCGCCTGAGCCCCGGATCGATACCGATAATGCGAATCGCTTCCCCCATCCGGCGAGTTTACCTCCGGCGGACAGCGATGCCAGCGAAATGTGAACAAACCAGAAACAATGCCCTTGCCGGGCCAGGAGAATCTAGTGAGATCGCCTAGTTGCGGGCGAAAGCCGTGTTKAGCAGSSTGATCTGGTCGGAAACCGGATTGGSSCGGCGGCCCATSGGCKGCRTGTCGACCACGGCGCCGGCGCCGTAGATCTCSTCGTCCATGCGGCGCACCAGMGCCTGCAGGCGCAGCGAGCGRKTGACGAGGTCGAGGAAATCCTCCGGCAGTTCGGCCCAGCCGGCGGCTTCGTCATGGGCGGAAGCGGTGTCGAGGCGCACCTTGGACTTTTCCGACGCTACCTGGTCGCGGGTCATCTCGCCGGAATTCGCCGCGCGCTGCAAAAGCAGCCAGGAGGCAACCTGCATCAGCCTGGTGGTCAGCCGCATCGATTCGGCCGCGTAGAGCGTGGCCGCAAGCCGTGACAGTTTCTTCGCCTCGGCGCGGCCCTTGCCGTCGAGATACTCAGCCGCCTGTTCGACCAGCCCCATGCCTTCCTGGTAGAGCGGTTTGAAGGAGTGCGAAAAAACCCGACGCTCCGCCAGCTTCACGGTCTTCGCACTGCCCTTCGAAGGCTCGTTCATTGATACGCCCCTGCACTTGCAACCGGCCGATTCGACTCACTGCCGATACACCCGGAAGCCTATATGACTGAAGCTTGAAAATGCGCTTCGCCGGGGGTGAAGGCAAGCACATGTTTAACAGAAGGTTAACAGCCATCCGTCACGCAGGTTGCCGCCGGAATGCAGACAAAAAAAGAGCCGCGGATAAGGCGGCTCTCAGGAGTTTAACAGGGAGGCGTCAAACAAAGTGGCTCCAACCACTCGGTAAGAATCCAGATCACTGGATGAACATAGTAAACACCTGTAAAGCTTAATGAAGCCTTAACGATGCGGATGTTTTTTGACCGAACACCGCCATCCTGTGCCGTAACAGCACAGACCCGAAGTCCGCTTCAGGCTCAGGCCTTCTTCCAGACAGCCGGCAAGGCGATGAAGGCAAACAGCAGCATGCCTGCATAGAAGCCGATCGAGGCGATCCCCAGCACCGGCTCTATGGCCGGGTTGCCGGCGAGCAGGGCGAAGAGGCCGATCATCAGCCCGATGCCGCTGATCGCCGTCAGCCAGAAATGAATGACAGCGAGCGTCTTCTGCGCGACAGCCGGAAACAGATGGTAGAAGAAGGCGAAGACCGCCGACATCAGCCAGCCCGCGACCATGATGTGGGCGTGGGTTGGCATCTGGCCATGGTCTTCGCTGATCGCCATGTGGATGCCGAGCGCCATGCCGCACAACGCATAGATGATCGCCAGTGTGAAAAAATTCCGTGCTACCCCTTGCATGCTTKTCCCCTCGAATTGCCTTTTCCCGTTTTCGGGAATGGGTTGATCGTCAGGCGATTGTGATCGCCGCCGGGCTCCCGGCGTCGGCGCACTAGCATCGGCAGTGTTTCCAGACGATGTCGCGCTCCCCTGACGCATCCGACAATAGCAGAAAATGATACCGCGCATCAGTTTGCTGTCGAGAACCGCGCCCGTCGAAAACCGCCGAAACAGAGCCAGTTTTTCGCGACATCGTTCCGAAACACCCGCCACGCTAAACGCCCGCTCCTCTGACGGCCGGCGCCTGTCCGCGCCACCGCAAACCCAACAGAAACATCCCGGGAGCAACCGATGGACTGGTATTCGATCGTCAAATTTCTTCACATCGTCTCAGCCACTTTGTGGGTCGGAGGCGGCTTCGTGCTGTTTCTGCTCGGCGTGCTTGCCGAGCGCGCCGGCAACATCGAGGACAAGCTTCAGGCAATGCGTGCCAGCGGGCAGTTGGGAGGGCGTTTCTTTGCACCGATGTCGATGCTCACGTTGCTCTTCGGCCTCATCATGTGCGCCTTCTGGGTCGGCTTCTCCGACCTGTGGATCATGATCGGCCTGGTCGGCTACGCCACGACCTTCTCGATCGGCATGTTCATCTTCAAGCCGACCGGCGAGCGCATGGGCGCGATGATCGCCAAGGAGGGTGTGACGCCTTCCGTGCTGGCCATTGGCCAGCGCATGATGAGCGCGGCACGCTTCGACTATGCGGTGATGCTRGTGATCSTCGCCGACATGGTGCTCAAGCCGACCACGCATGACATAGGCATCCTCGCCGGCATGATGCTGGTCCTAGTGACGGGCGCCACGCTGGCCTTCGGCGGAAGCCGCCGGCTGGTGGAAAGCGCCGCCTGACGCTGGCGTTGAGCTGCATGCGGCGACAAAGTCGCCGCGCCTGTCACAGCAGGCCGGCGATCCCATCCCACAAGAGCTTCAGCGCCACGACCGCCACAGTCGCGTAGGTGAAAGGATAGAATATCTCGGGCCGCATGCGCCGTACCAGCCAGGCGCCGGCGATGGTCGACAGCGGCGCCAGCGGCATCAGCACCGCGGACGCCGTCAGATTGGCGGTATCGAACTGGCCGAGCGCGAAATAGGGAATGAGCTTCAGCGCATTGGTCGCGGCGAAGAAGATCGCTGCCGTGCCCGACAGCACCTTGGGATCGAGCCGGATCGGCAAGGCATAGACCTGGAAAGGCGGGCCGCCGACATGGGCGACGAAGCTGGTGAAGCCGGCGACCGTGCCCCAGATCGCGGCAGCCACGCGGTTGGGTTCTGCGGCGTGGTCGGAGCCATGGCGGAACTGCAGATAAAGCCAGCGCAGCACGAAGATGATGGCCACCGCGCCGACGATGAGCCGCACCGCCTCCTCGGTGACCAGTGCGGCGGTCAGCCAGCCGAGGCCGATGCCGATGACGGCGCCCGGCATCATGTCGACCAGCATCTTGCGATCGTACACGCCCCACCATGTCCAAACCGAGACGATGTCCATCAGGCACAGGATCGGCAACAGGATGGCGGCCGCCTGCACCGGCGGTATGGTCAGCGCCATCAGGGGCACGCCGACGAAACCGACAGCGCCGCCGAACCCGCCCTTGGACAGGCCGACCAGAATGACCGCCGGGATGGCGGCCGCGTAGAACCACGGATCGAGAAGCAGGCCTGACATGGGGAGGGACTGATCTGGAGGGAAGGCGTCAACGCCTGAATAAACCAGAATTGCGTTTCGGGCGACTGTAAATCCGGACCGGTTGCCGAACACCCGCCAATGTCCGGCTCGTGCCCTATCGCCGGGCCGAGACCAGCAGGAACATCGGCCGCTCGAGTTCTTCCGCCAGTTCCGGCCTGGCCGCGATCTGTGCGGCGGTCGGACAGAATTCCTCGACATGYCCGATCGCGAAACCGGACAGGATCAGCGCGTTGAGCGTGGTGCCGATCGTGCGGTGATACTTGACTACGTCCTTGGCCAGCCAGTCGGTCTTGCGCGGGCTTTCCACTAGGTACTGGTCGACAGGCCACGTCCTATGGCCTTCGGCATCCACCACCCAGCCGGGTCTGGTCGGGGCCATGTAGATCGGATGTTCCGTCGAAAAGACGAAATGCCCGCCGGGCGACAAAGCCTGATGCACGGTCCTGAACAGGCGCGCGACATCCTCGACATAATGCAAGGCAAGCGAGCTGTAGGCGAGGTCGAAACCGCCTTGCGGCAGGCTGAGCTGGTCGAGATCGGCCCTCTGATAGGTGATGCCTGTATCCGGGCCGACGGCCCTCGCACGCGCCAGCATCTTCTCCGACAGGTCCAGGCCAAGGACCTGGCTCGCCCCGTGCTCATGTGCCCAGCGACAGAACCAGCCGAAGCCGCAGCCAAGGTCGACAATTCGCAAGCCGTCGACATCGGGCAGCATCGCGCGCAACGCCGGCCATTCGGCAGCACCGTCCAAGCCTTCGACCGACCGGCCAAGCTGGCTGTAGCCGGCGAAGAACTCCGGCTGGTCGTAGATATTCTGCGCCATGTCGTCCTCGTCTCTCAGTCCATTATCTGGCGGAGCTGCAGGGCATTTCCACCACAGCCATGCGGAGTCAAGACGATGAGGCCGACGGCGCTCCAAGCGGTGGCGGCCGCCGCCGGATCGGCTGCGCCTTGATGATGGCGGTGCTGGTCTCGGCCTTGTCGGCGATGCGGTCGAGAATGCCATCGAGGTCGCCGATCGAGCGCACGAACAGCCGGGCGACAAAACAGTCGTCACCCGTCACCTTGTCGCATTCGCCGAACTCGGCGATCTCCTCGATCAGTTTCTGGACGATGTGCAGCTTGCCCGGCAAAGGCTTGATGCGCACGATCGCCTGCAGCGTGTAGCCGAGTGCCAGCGGATCGATCTCGACGGTGAACGCCCGGATGACGCCGCGCTCCTCGAGCCGCCGMAGCCGYTCCGAGACGCTYGGCGACGACARCCCGACCTGGSYSGCCAGCTCCTTCAGCGAGGTCCGTGCATCCCTCACCAGGATTTCGAGGAGACTTCGGTCGAGATCGTCCAGCATTTCAGATTTCCCACAGATTCGGAGGCATCACCTAATATAATTAGGCCGTTAATCTATATCGCCTTCTCAAAGAGATGGAAAGCTCCGGCATCGGATGAGATTATGCGACCTCAACGGACACAGAGGTCTATCATGAACGATACGGTACGCGGCACGGTCGAAATGTCGGCCGCAATGGCGATCCTGGGAACGATCGGATGGTTCGTCGTCATGTCCGGACAGCCGATCATGGATGTGGTGTTCTGGCGCTGCGCATTCGGCGCGGTGACGCTGCTCGTCATCTGCGCTTCGCTTGGATTGCTGCGCGACAGGCTGTCGTTGCGCGTCATCGGCCTCGCCGCGCTTGGCGGCGCTGCCATCGTCATCAACTGGCTGCTCCTGTTCAGCGCTTTCTCACGCGCCTCGATCTCGATTGCCACCGCCGTCTACAACACACAGCCCTTCATGCTGGTCGGCTTCGGCGCGCTCTTCTTCGCCGAACGCCTGACACTGACCAAGCTGACATGGCTGGCAATAGCCTTCGCCGGCATGGTGCTGATCGTCGAGGCCGCGCCCGACGCCGGCGATGTCGGCACCAACTATTTTGCCGGCATCCTCATGGCGCTGGCGGCAGCCTTCTTCTGGGCCGTCGCGGCCATCGTCACCAAGAAGCTCAAGGGCACGCCGCCGCATCTGATCGCGCTCATCCAGGTTTGCGTCGGCGTCGTCATGCTGGCGCCCTTCGCCAATCTGTCGCATCTTCCGACCGATCCGTGGGGCTGGGCCATGCTGGCGACGCTCGGCATCGTCCACACCGGCCTGATGTACATATTGATGTACGGCGCCATCCAGAAGCTGCCGACCCATCTGCAGGGATCGCTGTCCTTCATCTATCCGGTCGTTGCCATCCTGGTCGACGTCACCGCCTTCGGCCATCGGCTGCATCTCAGCCAGATCGTCGGCGCCGCTTTGATCCTGACGGCGGCGGCCGGCATGAATCTCGGCTGGTCGCTGTGGAAGTCGAAAGTCCCGGCATAGCCCGCGAATGTTGGATCGCTGCTGCGATATTTTCGAACGCATGATCTCGTGGCGGATAACGCGTTGCTGATTTGCGCGGCGATCGTCGTCCGTGCGATGTGGATGCGGGCACAAAGCAACGGGGTAAAGGCGTGGCGATCGGATCTTTTCAGGGACGGCTATTGCCCCGCGAACACATCCTGTGGAGCGGTCTTCCCACGCAAGGCCTATTCTTCACCAGCCGGGATATGTTTCTCATTCCGTTCAGCCTTGTCTGGTGCGGGTTTGCAATCTTCTGGACCTATACCGCGACAAAGCAAGGCGCGCCGCTTTTCTTCGGCGCATGGGGAGCAATGTTCATCTGCRTTGGTCTCTTCTTCGTCTTTGGCAGATTTGCGGTCGACGCGTGGCTGAGACGGCGCATCTCCTATGCGGTGACGGACAAACGCATTCTCATCATGCGCACCGCTCCTTTCGCCAACTTCACATCGATCGACCTGGAGCGTCTTCCCGACATCCAGCTGACCGGCGAGGGTGAAAAGCGTGGCAGTTTGCGGTTCGGCGCAGCGACATCGGTCTTCGGAAATCCGGGCGGCTGGCCTCAGTCGCGTTATCGAAGTTTTGCCAGTTGGTCGCCGGCTCTCGACCCGGTGCCGCAATTCCTTGGCATCGAAGATCCGTCGAAGGTGTTCGACATCGTCACGAAAGCCCGCAATGGTCTTCGTCCCGCCTGATGCCGCCTGACAGCTGACGCCTGTTCAATCCCGGCAGTTTGTTCTATGCCGCAATCCAACCATCTTCGCCCGGCATAGGCGAAAMCCGGGATCGAAGAACCATGAACGACGCMACACCCCCAAATCGCTGCCGCATCGTGCTGATCGCGCCATCCGGCGTGCCGGCCGCCCGCATCACCACCGCATTCGATGGCGGTGACGTCGCTTCGCTGATCCTGCCCGAGAACGGCATGGACGAAGCCTCTTTCCAGGCCTTCGCCGAACAGATCGTGCCGGCGGCTCAGGCCGCGGGCGTCGCCGTCATCATCGCCGGCGACACCCGCATAGCGGGCCGGGTCCAGGCCGACGGCATCCATGTCGAGGTTTCCAAGGCCGAGCTCGCCGAGACGATCGGACATTTTCAGGCGAAAATGATGGTCGGCGCCGGCGGCGCCAAGACGCGTGACGACGCGCTTGAGCTTGGCGAGACGCGGCCCGACTACATCTTCTTCGGCCGCTTCGGCTACGACAACAAGCCCGAGCCGCACCCGCGCAACCTCTCGCTGGGGCGCTGGTGGGCTGACATGATCCAGATCCCCTGCATCGTCATGGCCGGATCCGATCTGGCTTCCATCGAGGAGGTGGCCGCCACCGGCGCCGAGTTCGTCGCGCTGTCGAGCGCGGTGTTTGCCGACGGCGTCGATCCGCAAGCGGCGATTGCCAAGGCCAACGCGCTGCTCGACGAAACCGCGCCGCGCTTCGAGGACTGATGTGGCTCCGGTAAGGCTTCCCCTTCAGGCCTTGCTTGCAGCGGTCATGATCCAGGCCGCCGCCGCCGAAACCATACCCTTGCCGCAGCCCAAGCCGGAAATCGGCGTGCACACCGACAAGCCGATCGAAAAGCAGCTGCCGCAACCCGCCACCACGGCGGAGCCCGCACCGCTGCCCTCCGCTGACAGCATCAATCCCGACCGCTTCGGGGCCAAGCCTGCGGACGCGGCCTATGGTGCCTTCCAGCGCGGCCTCTACAAGACGGCCTACAACCTGGCGCTGGTGCGTGCCCAGAACGGCGACCCGGCGGCGCAGACATTGGTGGCCGAGATCCTGTCGCGCGGGCTCGGCGTGCCGTTGAACGCGGCGGAAGCCTCGAAATGGTATGCGCTTGCCGCCGAGCAAGGCGTGCCGGAGGCGCAGTTCCAATACGCGCTGATGCTGCTCGACGGCCGCTACGTCAAGAAAGACACGAAAGAGGCCTACGCCCTGATGCAGGCCGCCGCCGAAGCCGGCAACCAACTGGCGCAGTTCAATTTCGCGCAGATGCTGGTCCAGCAGGATCCCGGCGACGCGGGCCTGACCAAGGCTGCCGCCTACTATGAGCGCGCCGCCGCGACCGGCCTCGCCGACGCGCAATACGCCATGTCCCAGATCTACGCCAACGGCGTCGGCGGCAAGCCGCGCGACGACGCGCAGGCAAGGCGCCTGCTGGCGCAGGCCGCACGGCAGAACTACGACACCGCGCAGATCGATCTCGCTGCCTGGATGATCGAAGGCCGCGGCGGCGCCCGCGACCTGAAATCGGCTTTCGGCTGGACGAAGCAGGCCGCCGAGGGCGGCAATGTCGCCGCCGAGAACCGCCTGGCAAAACTCTATATGCAAGGCATCGGCACCGACCCTGACCTGGTGCTTGCCGGCGCCTGGTACATCGTCGCCCGCCGCGCCGGCCTCATCGACCCCGACATGGACGATTTCCTGCAGGGGCTGAGCGACGACCAGACCAAGCAGGCCCTGCAGAAGGCGAACCGCCTGCCCTAGAGCAATTCCAGGAAAAGTGTGGGCGGTTTTCCGTCAGGAATTGCGTCAAAACAAAGAGTTAGAGCGGTTCGTCGTTTCCATGAAACGGTGAAACGCTCTAACGGCGTCTCGCCAAATCATTGCATGTGATCGAGGACAACCTTGCCGAAGGGTGAGCCATGCTCGAGGTGGTGAAAAGCCGCCGCTGCTTCTGTCCATGGGAAGACGCGATCAATCATCGGCCGCAGCCGGTTAACCGCGAGCGCCCGGTTCATCGCCTCGAAGGATTCGCGTGAGCCCACAGGTATGCCGCGCGCCCTGATCTGGCGACGAAAGATATCGAGCGGATTGATCGCCCCGTCGCTGCCGCCGAGATAGCCGATGACATTGATCTGGGCGCCACGCGCCGAAGCCTTCAGCGACTGAGCGAAGCTTTGCGGCCCGCCGACTTCGATAATGTGGTCGGCGCCGCGGCCGTCGGTCAGCGCCAGCACGATTGACGACCAATCGGGATTGTCGCGATAGTTGATGCCGTCATGCGCGCCAAGCGCCTTTGCCCGCGTGAGCTTGTCGTCGCTGCTCGACGTGACGATGACACGCGCGCCGGCTGCCGCGGCGAACTGCACCGCAAACAGCGAGACGCCTCCCGTGCCCAGGCTGAGCACCGTCTCGCCCGGCTTCAACTGGCCTTCGGTGAACAGCGCGTGCCAGGCTGTGACCGCGGCGCAGGCCAATGTCGCCGCTTCGACATCGCTCAGATGGGGCGGCGCAAGCACGGCTGCCTGTTCGTCCAGCCGCGCGAACTCGCTGAGCAGACCATCGATGGGACCCCCGCGCTGATAGGACGGTTCGGCCATGGCGAAGCTGCCGCCGACCCAGCGCTGCCAGAACGTGCCGCAGACGCGGTCGCCGAGCTTGAAACGGGTCACTTCGGCGCCAACCGCAACCACTTCGCCGACGCCGTCCGAAAGCGGTATCAGCGGCAGCGCGAAGGCGGTGTGGTAGCTGCCACGGGCGATCTCCACGTCGCGGTGGTTGAGCGCGGTTGCCCTGACCTTGATGATCATCTCCTGGCGACCCGGTTCCGGCATCGGCCGTTCGACCAGTCTGAGATTGTCGATGCCGCCGGAGGCCTGCAATTCGATCGCTTGCATTGTCTTCCCTTCCATTTTGGAAATCCGTTGAAAGGAAAATCGCTTGCCGGCATCCTGATTTCAAATTCATAATAATCAGAATGATTATGCATCTGGAGTAGTTTGAAATGCTGGAGGAACTGCGCACGCTCGTTCTCTTCGCCGAGGAAGGCTCGATCCAGAATGTGGCCCGCCGCCTGCCTCTGACGCAGCCTGCCGTCACGCGGACAGATGCAGCGACTGGAGGAGATGCTCGGGACGACGCTTCTCGATCGCCGGCAGAAGCCGCCGCGCCTGACTGCGGCAGGATTGGAGGTGCTGGCGCGTGCAAAGGACATACTGGCTTCGGTCGAGGCTCTAAAAGCGTTCGCCGCTGACGCCGAGCCGCAGGGCGTGCTGCGTGTCGGCCTGGCGCATGGCTTGTCCGATGCGAGCATTGCGGGCGCCATCGCCGGCGCGTCCGCTGCGTTTCCAAAAGTATCGTTGCGGCTCAAGACCGGCTGGAGCGCGGAACTCATTGAGCAGTTCGAACGCGGTCAGCTCGATATGGCGATCGTTCTGCGACCTGCCGATCATCAAGGCTCGGACGCGCTCGGCGCCGAACGTCTCTGCATCATAGGCCAGGCTGGCGGCACCGCTCCCCAGCGCACGGACGCTCTGACCCCTATGCCTTGGGTTCTCAGCCCCGAACCCTGCGACGCGCGTCAGACGCTCCTCTCCAGTTTGGGAGGCGAACGGCATCGGCTCGTTGTGGCGGCGGAAATTCAGGACCCGGCGATGCAGATGGAATGGGTACGTCGGGGACACGGCCTCGGCCTCATGCCGTTGCGGCTCGCGGCGCGAGGACTTCCCGATGGCCTCGCGCTTGTCGATGTCGAGGATGTCGACCTTTCCTTGCAGGTCGTGGCACTGCGCTCGCCGCACCTCAACCGGCTGGCGAAGGCCGCGGAGGCCATTGCAAAGGCCGTCGCCGAAGCCATCACGATCAAGGCCTGATGCCGGCCAGCAGGCTGGAGCCGATCCGGCGTCCCTTGCCTCTCCGGGCGATTTGTGGTCTTGGGAGCCCCTAAATCGCTTGTCCAGGCGAAAATCTCATTCCGGATCCCATCATCATGGCCAAGATCAATGGCAACGAAATCCGTCCCGGTTACGTCATCGAGCACGATGGCGGCCTCTGGGTGGCGGTCAGGACCAACACCGTCAAGCCCGGCAAGGGCGGCGCCTACAACCAGGTCGAACTGAAGAACCTCATCAACGGCACCAAGCTCAACGAGCGCTTCCGCTCGGCCGAGACGGTTGAACAGATCCGCCTCGACCTGAAGGATTTTTCCTTCCTCTACGCGCAGGAAGACGCACTGGTGTTCATGGACACCCAAAGCTACGAACAGCTCGAACTGAACAAGGATTTCGTCGGCGACCGCGCCGCATTCCTGCAGGACGGCATGATGGTGACGGTTCAGCTCTATGAGGAAAGGCCGATCGGCATCTCGCTGCCCGATTATGTGACGCTGACCATCACCGAGGCCGATCCGGTGGTGAAGGGCCAGACGGCCGCGTCCTCCTACAAGCCGGCGATATTGGAAAACGGCATTCGCGTGCTGGTGCCGCCCTTTATCGGCGCCGGCGAACGCATCATCGTCGACACCAACGAAATCACTTACGTGCGCCGCGCCGACTAGAGCATGGTCCCGAAAAGTTGCAGACTTTTCGGACAAGATCATGCGTGCAAAGACAAGCAGATGAAGCGGGGCCGCGATCCAATTTGAGTTGATCCGCCCCAAGCTTTTGGAGTTTCAACGATATGGCACGCTCAGCCCTTCTCAACGTCATGGTCCAGGCCGCAATGAAGGCCGGCCGCTCGCTGTCGCGCGACTTCGGCGAGGTCCAGAACCTGCAGGTCTCGCTGAAGGGTCCGGGCGACTATGTCAGCCAGGCCGACCGCAAGGCCGAGGACATTCTGTTTGCCGAGCTGTCGAAAGCGCGTCCGGGCTACGGTTTCCTGATGGAAGAGCGCGGCGTGGTGGAAGGCGACGACAACCAGCACCGCTGGATCGTAGATCCGCTCGACGGCACCACCAATTTCCTGCACGGCATCCCGCTGTTTGCCGTCTCGATCGCGCTGGAACGCCAGGGCCAGATCGTTGCCGGCGTCATCTACAATCCGGCTATGGACGAGCTCTATACGACCGAGCGCGGCGGCGGCGCCTTCATGAACGACCGCCGGTTGCGCGTCGCCGGCCGCATCAAGCTGGTCGACACGGTGATCGGCTGCGGCATGCCGCATCTGGGACGCGGCCACCACGGCAATTTCCTCGTCGAATTGCGCAACGTCATGGCCGAGGTTTCCGGCATAAGGCGCCTTGGCTCGGCATCGCTCGATCTGGCCTATGTCGCCGCCGGACGCATGGATGGCTTCTGGGAAACCGGCCTGTCGGCCTGGGACATCGCCGCCGGCCTGCTCCTGATCCGCGAAGCCGGCGGTTTCGTCTCCGACATGGATGGCGGACAGGACATGCTCGACAACGGCTCGGTCGTCGCCGGCAATGAAGTCATCCAGCGCGCGCTGCTGAAGACGGTGAAAACACCCTTCGCACCCCGCTGAAGCGATTCCAGGAAAGTGCGGAGCGTTTTCCCAGGAAAAGCGCGTAGCGCTTCCCTGGGAATTGTAGGCAAGCAAAGGCCCGCCGTGCTGAACCGCCGCAGTCGCAAAACCGCAACCAAAGCTTGAAATACTGTCCGGTGGCTGCCCAGATAAGGGGTGACGCAGGACTCCGCATGACCAACACACCGCCGCAACTCGAAATTCCCTTTGTCGGGCGCTGGCACTATTCCCGTGCGGAGATGATCGCCGACGGCATCGTCCATGCTGTCGGCATCGTGCTGGCGATCGCGGCCGGCTCGGCGCTGCTGGCGCTGGCGGCGTTTCGGGTCGGGCCGGGCGAATACATCGCCGCCGCCTTCTTCGTGGTTTCACTGCTCACCGTGCTGTCGGTATCGATGACCTACAATCTCTGGCCGGTGACGTCGCCGGCGAAATGGATCTTGCGGCGCTTCGACCACGCCGCGATCTATCTCTTGATCGCCGCCACCTACACGCCCTTTCTTGCCCAGCTCGATGGCTCGCCATTGGCCAGCTGGATGATCGTCCTGGTGTGGGCGGCGGCCGTCATGGGCATYGCCATAAAAGTGTTTYTCCCCGGCCGCTTCGACCGGCTGGCTGTTGTCTTCTACCTCGCCATCGGCTGGAGCGGCATCGTCCTGGTCAAGCCACTCGTCGAGACGCTGCCGACGACGTCGATCGTGCTCATCGTCGCCGGTGGCGTCGTCTATTCCTGCGGTGTCATTTTCTTCGCCTGGAAGGGGCTGCGCTTCCACAACGCGCTGTGGCATGGCTTCGTCGTCACCGGCGCGGGCCTGCATCTGGCGGCCATGGTCGACTGTCTGGTCATCAACCGGCTCTGATGATGGAAACCGACTTCGGTTTCCATCTCAGATCGGACGCGTTGCATACTAGCCCGACGGCAATATTGCCARGCGCCATTCAATTTGGTCACAATTCCGTTTARAGTCGCGAACTGCGTGATCGGCGGCGCTGGAGCAATTCCAGGGAAAGTGCGAGCGGTTTCCCGTTCGGAATTGCGTAAAGGCAAATAGAGCATCGGAAACGGGGCACGGATGGCTTTTCTCAGATCCTTCGGCATAGGCAGGCGCTCCGACGTCCTGATCTATGATCCGCATAAACTGTCGAGTCCGCAGGTTTTCCTGCTGACCATGGTTATCTTCCTGGCCATCGTCGCCTTCATCGCCGCCATCCTGACCCGCCAGATCTCGACCGCCTTTGGCAGCAATCCCGGGCTCAACGGCCTGATCGTCGGCGTGCTCGTGGTCGGCATCCTGCTCGCCTTTGCCCAGGTCGGGCGGCTGTTTCGCGAGGTGCGCTGGGTCAACTCCTTCCGTGCCGGCTCTGAGACAACAGAGCCGATTCTGCTGGCGCCGATGAAGGCGATGATCGGCCGCTCCTCCGCGACGGCCTTTTCGACCAGTTCGATGCGCACTATGCTCGATTCCATCGCCACGCGCCTCGACGAGAGCCGCGACACCTCGCGCTATCTCGTCGGCCTGCTGGTGTTCCTCGGCCTGCTCGGCACCTTCTGGGGCCTGTTGAATACGATCGGCTCGATCCGCGAGACCATTGAATCGCTCGACCCCGGCACTGGTGACGCGGCGGCGGTGCTCGATTCGCTGAAGCAGGGTCTGTCGGCGCCGCTGGCCGRCATGGGCACGGCCTTCTCGTCCTCGCTGTTCGGCCTGTCGGGCTCGCTCGTGCTCGGCTTCCTCGACCTGCAGGCSGGCCGCGCCCAGACCCGCTTCTACACCGAGCTTGAGAACTGGYTGTCCTCGGTSACKGAYCTGTCGTCMGACATCGTCGTCKCCGAYCCGGCCAAGACCGAATCCTCCGACGAGATCCGTGTGCTGTCGGAACGGCTGCGCAGCATGCAGGAGAATGGCGGCGGCTCCAATCCGCGTGTCGCCACCGCCATGGCCAATCTCGCCGACGGCATTTCCGGCTTGGTCAAGAACATGCGCTCCGAGCAGCAGATCATGCGGGACTGGGTCGAGGCCCAGTCCGATGAACAGAAGGCGATGCGCAACACGCTGGAAAAGATTGCCGAAGCCCTGAAGAAGCCCGGGGTGCACTGACATGGCGCTTGCCAGGGGCCGGCGTACCGATCGCCGCATCGACTATTGGCCGGGCTTTGTCGACGCGCTGTCGACGCTGCTGCTCGCCATCATGTTCCTGCTCACCGTCTTCGTGCTGGCGCAATTCCTGCTCGGCCGCGAACTCTCCGGCAAGGATACGGCGCTCACACGCCTCAACTCGCAGATCAATGAACTGACGCARCTKCTGGCGCTGGARCGCTCGACGRCGCAGGACAAGGAYGATTCGCTCGCCAATYTGCAGGCRTCGCTRTCGGCGKCRGAGGCGGARAAGAGCCGGCTCGAACAGTTGCTGGCGCAAGGCGCCGGCGCCGGCGACGCCGCCACCCAGCGAGCCACGGAGCTGGGCGGCGAACTCGACAACCAGCGCCAGATCAGCCAGCAGGCGCTGAGCCAGGTCGAGATCCTCAACCAGCAGATCGCGGCACTGCGCAAGCAGATCGGCGCACTCGAGGACGCGCTCAACGTATCCGAAACCCGCGACCGCGATTCCAACACCAAGATCGCCGATCTCGGCCGCCGCCTGAACGTGGCGCTTGCGCAGCGTGTGCAGGAATTGAACCGCTACCGCTCCGACTTCTTCGGGCGTCTGCGCGAGATTCTCGCGGACCGCGAAAACATCCGCATTGTCGGCGACCGCTTCGTCTTCCAGTCGGAAGTGCTCTTCCCGACCGGGTCCGAAGTGATCAACGATGCCGGCAAGGTCGAGATGAAGAAGCTCGCCGACGCCATCATCGAACTGCAGAAGGAAATTCCGCCCGAGATCAACTGGGTGCTGCGCGTCGACGGCCACACCGACAACAAGCCGTTGTCCGGCAACGGCCGTTACCGCGACAATTGGGAATTGTCGACGGCGCGTTCGACCTCGGTGGTCAAGTTCCTGATCGAGAACGGCGTGCCGGCCAACCGGCTGGTCGCCGCAGGCTTTGGCGAGTTCCAGCCGCTCGATCCCGCCGACACCGACGAGGCGCGCAACAAGAACCGCCGTATTGAACTGAAGCTCACCGAACGGTGATTCACCATCACGGAAAAGTCACGCGAACTTGTTTGCCAGCTCAACTCTAGGGCGCAGACCGGAGCCGGCAAGGCCTGAAAAGATTATCTTTTTTTAATTACACTTCACTCCGAAGCGCTCCTAGCTTGCTGCGCAGGGCCGAGAACCGCCGGCGATGCCTCCCATCGCGACGCGACGGAACTGGACGACCCACAGCTGGAAGGCAGACGAAAGAACCGCTGCCTTTCTCTTCAGGAGGAGACGCGACGATGCGCTCTTTTAACCCCACGCTCAGAACTGCAGCACTGACCGCATTCTTCATCGCCATTCCGCTCGCCGGCGCCTATGCCGCGGGCCATCACAAGGGCGCTCTCGATGCCACCAACCCGACCGATTTGACGGGTCCGCGTGTCGAAGCCCTCATTGAACAGGCTCAAGGCGTCCGCCAGGGCATCGTCGACGCACGGCAGGCCAACAACATCACCCCGGCCGTGGCGGCACACCTGGAAATGCGCACCAACCAGATCCGCCAGGCGGCCGAGAAGATTGCCGCGTCGGATCACGGCAGGATACCGGCCGCGCAGTATCATGACCTGCTGAGCCATCTCGACCGTGTCGACCAGCGTTTGATGATCGATACCGGCAGCGGTTTCCAGATGGGCGACGGTTCCGACGGCGGAAACTATCCGAACGGCTGAGGCGATCCCAAACGATTCAAGAGGAAAGGACACCTGGCGCCTTCGGGACCCCAATCCCGCGGGCGCCCTTTTTCCTCACCAACCCGGCCTGCCTTACCAACCAAGCCAGACCGCGATCAGGGCGACCAACGCCGGCGCGGTCTGGATGAACAGGATCTTGCGGCCGACCGTTGCCGCGCCGTAGAGGCCGGCAATCGCCACGCACAACAGGAAGAAAACCTTGACCTGAAAGCCGGCGGCGCCGAGATAAAGCCCCCAGATCAGGCCGGCGGCGAGAAATCCGTTGTAGAGGCCCTGATTGGCGGCCAGCACCTTCGAGGCATTGGCGAATTCCGGCGTCAGGCGGAATGTCTTGTGCCCGCGCGGCGTGTCCCAGAGCACCATCTCGAGATAGACGATGTAGACATGGATCAAGGCCACCAGCCCGACCAGGATGTTGCCGATCATTTGCTCCCCCTTCGTGGTTTGCCGACAGCATTTCATGCGTGGTATCGCCTGCGCAAGGTGCATCTGACGGAGGGTGTCTAGAGCAATTCCAGGAAAAGTGTGAAGCGGTTTTCCCGGGAAAGGCGCGTAGCGCTTTCCCCCGGAATTGCGTCAAAACAAAGAGTCAGAGCTGCTCACCGTTTCCGTGAAACGGTGAGCAGCTCTGAGGGTTGCCAACGCTTTTGCGTTGGTGTCTTTTCGCGCCGTCCTCAATCACGGAAGCCGCCATGTCCTTTCAGAAACTCGACGACCTCGGCCACAAGCTCGAAGCACTTGAGCATGCGCTGGCCATTCTCGGCGCCGATGAGGCGACGCATATGGCCGTCGGCGGCGGCGAGAAGCGTGCCGAGGCGATGGCGGCACTGGCCGGCATGTACCACACCAGGGCAACCGCACCGGAAATCGCCGACTGGATCGCCGCCGCCGAAGGCGAGGCGCTCGACGACGAGCAGCGCGCGGCTCTCGCCGAACTGCGGCGGCAATACACCAACCTGACCTGCCTGCCGGTCGAATTCGTCGAACGCCAGACGACGGCCCGCATGCGTTGCGAGCAGCTGTGGCGCGACCTGCGCGCCAAGAACGATTGGGCGGGCTTCCAGCCGGCGCTCGAGGGCGTGGTGGCGCTGGTGCGCGAAGAGGCGGCTCTGCGCTCCGCCGTGCTCGGCCTCGCCCCTTACGATGCGCTGATGGAGCAATTCGACCCCGGCAACCGCACCGCCGACATCACCCCCGTCTTTGCCGACCTGAAGGCCTTCCTCAAAGGCTTCGTGCCGGAGGCGCTGGCGATTCAGGAAGCGCGGCTGCGCAAGCATCCGCTGAAGCCGCTTTCGGGCACCTATGCGATCGACAAGCAGCGCGAGCTYGGYCTYGCCATGATGGCGGCGGTCGGYTTCGACCTSACSCAYGGCTCGCTGTCKGTSTCGCACCATCCSTTCTGCGGCGGCGTGCCSAGCGACGTGCGCATCACCACCCGCTACAAGACATCGGATTTCCTGTCGGCGCTGATGGGCGTGCTGCACGAGACCGGCCATGCKCTYTACGAGCAGAACCTGCCGAARGCATGGKCGCACTGGCCGCTCGGCAAGGCGCGCGGCATGGCCGTGCATGAAAGCCAGAGCCTGTTCGTCGAAAAGCAGMTCGGCCGCAATCCAGCCTTCTGGCGCTGGGCGCTACCGGTGGTGGAAAAGCATCTCGGCGAGGCCTGGTCGCTCGACGATCTCCTGCCGCATGTGCATCGCGTCGAGCGCGGCCTGATCCGCGTCGACGCCGACGAGGTAACCTATCCCCTGCATGTCATCCTGCGCTACGAACTGGAGCAGGAACTGGTCTCGGGCAGGCTGGAGGTGGCTGATCTCCCCGAAGCCTGGGATGCCAAGATGCGCGACTATCTCGGCCTCTCCACCATCGACAATCCGGCCGACGGGCCGATGCAGGACGTGCATTGGCCGGGCGCCGCCTTCGGCTACTTCCCGTCCTACACGCTGGGCGCGATGATGGCGGCGCAGCAATGGGCCGCGCTGACGCGCGAGCATCCCGCCGCCGACGACGAACTGGCGAAAGGGAATTTCGCTGGTATCAACGACTGGCGCCGCAAGAAGATATGGTCGCAGGGGTCGCGCTGGTCGACACCGGACCTGCTCGAACGCGCCACCGGCGAAAAACTCAACGCCGTGTATTTCGTCAATCACCTGAAGCAACGCTACGGCGCATGAGATCGGCCGTCATGCCATCCCGATTTCGCTGACCATCGACACGAACCCGCAACAAGGCGATGACAAGGCTCTATCGGACGACGACCGAATTCCAATGTCTTGCGGGATCGCCGCTACTTTTCTATCACTGGTGGTGTCCGCCGATATCTGTCGAACGTGCGGATCATAAGGGCGGGTACTTTCCGGTGACATCTTCTGCGATCACACGGCTTGTCGTCTTGATTGCCTTCGCGATTTTCTGCGCGCCGGCCATGGCCGACCCAGAAATCCACAAAGGCAGGCCAGGCGCCTGGATCGACCGGATCGAACTCCCCAAGGCAGACCCGCGCTTCGACAGCCAGATCAAGAACGGCATCTCCAATCTTGTCTCGGAATATCAGATCCGGCAGCAGCCCGGCGGCATCGAGGCCTTCGACCGCTATGCCTACAAAATCGTCGACCGCACCGGCCTCGAGCGCGGTGCCGCCATAAATTTCGAGTTCGACCCGGCGACGTCGCAGGTCACGATGAACTGGCTGAACATCATCCGCGACGGCGTGGTCATCGAGCGGCTGCCCGGAGCCACGTTCGATGTCTTCCGGCGCGAAAAGGACGCCGAGAAAGGACTGTTCGACGGCTGGCTCACGGCCTATGTGAATGTCGACGATGTCCGTGTCGGCGACATCATCGACTATGGCCGTACCACTGTCAGGACACCGATCGTCGGCGCCGATCTGTTTTTCCACTCGGTCGCCATGGCCTGGGGCGAACCCATCGCGCTCATCCGCGAGCAGGTGACCTGGCCGGCAAACCAGCCCTTGAACATCCGCCAGGTCCGCACCGACATCCAGCCGGATGTCAAAACCGACGGTGCGTCGAAATCCTACACCTGGCAAAGCGTCAACCCTGCCCCGGTCAAATCAGAGGAAAACCTGCCGGCGGATTTCCTGACCTATCCGACGATCCAGATCTCCTCGACAGCCAAATGGCAGGACGTTGTCGACGCGATGTTGCCCTACTATCGGCTCGACCAGGAACTGCCGGCCGCTTTCATATCGAAGCTCGATGACATCGCCGCCAGATACGCCAGGCCGGAAGACCGCATGATCGAGGCAATGCGGCTGGTCCAGGACACCATCCGCTATGTAAGCCTGTCGATGGGCCGCGGCTCCTATATTCCCCGCAGCCCCGGCACCGTGATCGCCTCAGGCTTCGGCGACTGCAAGGACAAGGCCCTGCTTCTTGCCTCCAGCCTGCGCCGGCTTGGCGTTGAGGCCGATCCGGCCCTGACCGATCTCGACGACGGACTGGCGCTTGGCGACATGCTGCCGACGATCCGCGCCTTCGACCACGTCATCGTCAAGGCAACGATCAAAAGCCAGACCTACTGGATCGATGCGACCAATTATCTGCAGGGCGGTCGCGCCGAAAACCTTGTTGCGCCCGACTATGGCTTTGCCTTGCCGATTATCGCCGGCAAAGCGCAGATGGAGAGGATGGAGCGCAAGGAGCTTTTCCAGCCGACCACTTTCGTCAACGAGGCGTTCGACTTTCCCAAACTCAAGGGCGAGGCACTCAAGCTGACGGTCAGCACGACCTATCGGGACGCCGATGCCGACTCCATGCGCTACAGGCTGGTTTCTCAATCGGCCACCAAGCTCGCCGACGACTATCTCCAGTATTACAACCGGCAGTATCCCGGAATGACCAGCCTGGCACCTTTGTCGACACATGACGACCGCGACGGCAACGTCGTCACCACGGTCGAATCCTACGCGCTTGCGGCCGAGGATCTCGACGCCGATGATCTCGTCAAGAACTTCCCGCTGAAGGCGGATGTCGGCATCAGCAATCTGCCGGAGCCGGACATGGTCGGCCGGGCCGGGCCGATCTGGCTCGGCAGCCCGATGTTCAAGCGCCATCAGTGCATCGTCCGGAACCTGAAGGCGGCGTTTGTCGGCCCCGAAAAGTCCGATGACGTGATCACGGCCTATGTCGCCTTCAAGGCGCGCTGGTCGAGCACGCCGACCGAGTTCCAGGTCGACTGGTTTCTCAAGACGATCGGCGATCGGGTCCCCGCCAAGGATATCGGTTCCTATTTGAGGTCGCGCAGGAAGATGAGCGATAACGCCTCATGGAGCTACAATTTCGGCTATGCCGAAACCGAGGCGAATTGACCGGTATAGTGGAAATGCTTACTCCGCCGCGCCCCTGAAGGCGCTGGCGCCGGTCTCGAACTGCAGCTTGGCCAGCCTGGCATAGATGCCGCCCTTGGCGACCAGGCTCTGATGTGTGCCTTCCTCGACGATACGGCCGCCATCCATGACCAGGATGCGGTCGGCCTTCAGCACCGTAGCCAGCCGGTGGGCGATGACGATGGTGGTGCGGCCCTGCATCAGCCGTTCCAGCGCCGTCTGCACCAGCGTCTCGCTTTCGGCGTCGAGTGCCGAGGTGGCTTCGTCGAGCAGCAGGATCGGCGCRTYGCGCASGATGGCGCGRGCGATCGMSACRCGCTGGCGCTGGCCGCCGGACAAAGTCACGCCGCGCTCGCCGACCTGGCTGTCATAGCCATTCTCGAGCTTGAGGATGAATTCGTCGGCCAGCGCGTCCTTCGCTGCCGTCTCGATCTCGGCATTGCCGGCACCCGGCCGGCCAAAGCCGATATTGTCGCGCGCGCTGGCCGCGAAGATGGTGACGTCCTGCGGCACGATGGCGATGCGCTCGCGCACCGAGACCGGATCGGCCTCGCGCACGTCGACGCCATCGATCAGGATCTTGCCGGTCTCTGGATCGTAGAAGCGCAGGATCAGCGAAAAGACCGTGCTCTTGCCGGCTCCAGAGGGCCCGACAATGGCCACCGTCTCGCCGGGCATGACCTGAAAACTCAAGCCATGGACGGCGGCACGGTCGGGCCGCGCCGGATAGGAGAAGGAGACGTTGTCGAAGACGATCGCGCCCTTGGCGACCGCCGGCAGCGGCTTCGGATCGGCCGGCGCCTGGATCGCCGGCTTCTCGGCCAGGATTTCGGTCAGCCGTTCGGCCGCACCCGCCGCCTGGGCAAGTTCGCCCCAGACTTCCGACAGCGCGCCGAGCGCACCGGCCGCGAACACCGAATAGAGCAGGAACTGGCCAAGCGTGCCCGGTGATATCGTGCCTTCGAGGACGTCGCGCGAGCCGAACCAGAGCACCGCGACAACGGACGAGAAAATGGTGAAAATGGCAAAGAAGGTGAGAAAAGAGCGCGCGAAGATCGAGGAGCGCGCCGCCTCGAAGGCAGCCTCCACCGCGCCCGAAAAATGGCTGGTGACCAGCTTCTCGTTGGTGAAGGCCTGCAGCGTGCGCACCGCGCCGATCTGCTCGCTGGCATAGGCCGTGGCATCGGCAAGTGTGTCTTGCGCCTGCCTTGATTTGCGCCGCACCGAACGGCCGAAGGCGACCAGCGGCAGAACGATCACGGGTATGGCAGCTATGACCAGGCTGGACAGTTTCGGGCTGGTGATGACCATCATTCCGACCGCGCCGAGGCCAAGGATGACGTTGCGCAGCGCGACCGAAGCCGTGGCGCCGACGGCCGATTTGACCTGCGTGGTGTCGGCGGCGAGCCGCGACACGATCTCGCCCGACTGCGCGGTGTCGAAGAAAGCAGGCGACAGCGTCGTCACATGGGCAAAGACGTCGCGCCTGATGTCGGCAACGACGCGCTCGCCGAGCGTAATGACGAAATAGTAGCGACCGGCCGATGCTGCCGCCAGCACGGCGGCCATCGCCACCAGCGCGGCGAAATATTCGGCGATGAAGGTGGTGCTGGCCGACGAGAAACCATGGTCGATCATGCGCCGCACGGCCAGCGGCAGCGCCAATGTCGTTGCCGCCGCGATGGCCAGCGAGATAAGCGCGCCGACGACCAGCGTGCGATATCCAGTGATATAGGGGAACAGGCGTCTGAGCGGCTTGAGCGAGCGTCGACGCTCGTCTGCGCTGCTTGATTGCGCCATCTCGGTGTTTCCTCTAGCCGCTTCGGCTTCATGCGCCGCAATATGCGCTTGCCGCGGCCTTGTGATTCAATTCCGCCTGATGTATAGGCTCGCCGACCGTTTTAGAAGCCGTGGCTCCTCAATAGCTGCGGCTTCGAGTTTTAAAAAGAGGCGCATCGACGCAGGCTTATGCCCGTCAGCCGCGCCGGCAAGCCAGGAACCGAGCCATGAAGAGCGCTATTCACCCCGATTACCACACCATCAAGGTCGTCATGACCGACGGCACCGAATACACGACCCGTTCGACCTGGGGCAAGGAAGGCGATACGATGAACCTCGATATCGACCCGACCACGCACCCGGCCTGGACCGGCGGCCACCAGACCCTGCTCGACCGCGGCGGCCGTCTGTCGAAGTTCAAGAAGCGTTTCGAAGGTTTCGGCCTCTAAGCCATTTAGACATTGCCGCAGATCAAAAACCCGCCTTCGAGGCGGGTTTTTTGTTCAACGGATGGTGGCACGAACAAAGTCCCCCTTGAGGACGACCGAGGGCTTGGCGCCGGTGGTGTTGGCAAGCGCGCTGTCGACGAAGGATGCCGTGGCGATGACCGAATAACTGATCGCAACCCCCTGGCCGAAGGCCAGCGTGGCATCCAGCGCCTTGCCGGTGATGGCGATGTTTTCGTCCTGCCTGACGCTGCCGAAGGCGAGATTGGCTTTCAGCGCGTCGCCTTTGAGATCGACGGTCGAGGCATGCCCGTCCAGCGAAACATCGGCCGCCTTGCTGGTTATGGCGATGGTGGAGAAATTCCCCGCCATGTTGGCCTGCAGCGCCGCCTGGTCGATCGACACCGAACTTTCGGGCTGAATGTTGGCGTTGATCTCGACCCTGCAGTCGGAGGGATCCAGCCATGAGGAGGGGGCAACGTCGATACGCAATGTCGAGGCCTCCAGCTTCATGTCGCTGGCAAGGCTGCAGTCATTGGCGAACCAGCTCGAATACCAGCGCGAAAACCAGCCTTCGCGGCGGCTGCCGATCGTCGCCTGATAAGGCGCCGAAGCCGACGTGGTGAGCCTGACGGAACTGGCTTCGCCCGATATGACGACGGCGCTCACACCGGCGAGATCGAGTGTCTTGCCGGCATCCCCGCTTGCCGGTGACGCAAGCACGATGCTGCCGAATGACAGCAGGCCAAGAATTGCGAATTTCATGGATATCTCCGATCATGTGTGGCGGTCCTGGCTGGACCGTGGCGCTGTCGCAATGACCCGGGACGTCGATTTCGGCGACCTCGATCGCGATCCGGGACGACCGTGAACGCAATCCAGGTCATTGTCGGTCGCTACCAGCCTTGGAACCACGCTTGCGATCATGATCTTCATTCCCCTTCCCTTCGTCGTCGCTCTGCTGCTCATCATCCTGCTCGTGCAGATGATCCGCCGAAACGAGGCCGATCTGCGCGAACACATCGCCTTCATGCTGCTGATGGCCGCCTATGCCTTGCAGTCGGTGCTGATCGGTGTCCGCTGGGGTTATGATGTCAGGGCCATGATGCCGGTCCAGTCGGTGCTGGCGACGCTGATCGCACCGCTTGCCTGGATCGCCTTCAGCGGCTTGACGAAGGAACGATCGGAGCATCGCCTGGCACGGCTGTGGCCACATCTGCTGCCGGCCTGCCTGGTTGCCTTGCTGCTGGTCTTCTGGCGCGAGCCGGTCGGCCCGGTGATCATCCTTGTGTTCCTGTCA
>NZ_JBFUGJ010000059.1:0-23966 GCF_056402975.1 Mesorhizobium sp. P3_A9
GTACGCACACGGTGCGCCTCAACGCCATTGCCGAAGAGGTCATGCGCGTCGAAAGCCGGGCCGACGATCTGCACGAGCAAGGGCTGAAAGACCTGTTCAGGCGGCATGGCGGCAGCGACCCGATGGCCTATCTGATCGGCAGCGAGATCTACGGCCAGCTGGAGAAGGTGGTGGACCGTTTCGAGGACGTCGCCAACGAAATCAGCGGCATCGTCATCGAGAACGTCTAGGCAATGGAAGCCACCATCGCCTTTCCCCTGCTGGTCGGCCTCGTCGCCGTCGCGCTGTTCTTCGATTTTCTCAACGGGTTGCACGATGCGGCCAATTCCATCGCCACCATCGTCTCCACACGCGTGCTCAGGCCGCAATACGCGGTGCTGTGGGCGGCCTTCTTCAATTTCATCGCCTTCATGTTCTTCGGCCTGCATGTCGCCGAAACCGTGGGGAAGGGCATCGTCGACGTCAGCATCGTCACACCGGCGGTGATTTTTTCGGCCCTTGTCGGCGCCATTGTCTGGAACATCGTCACCTGGATTGCCGGCATTCCGTCGAGCAGTTCGCACGCGCTGATCGGTGGGCTGGTCGGCGCCGGCGTCGCCAAGGCGGGCACCGGTGCCATCGTCTGGTCGGGCCTTGGCAAGACGGTCGCCGCGATCGTGCTCTCGCCGGCGACTGGTTTTGTCCTGGCGCTCGTCCTCATCCTTGTGGTTTCCTGGCTGTTCGTGCGCCAGACGCCATTCGCCGTCGACAGCACCTTCCGCGTCCTTCAATTCTTTTCCGCCTCGCTCTATTCACTCGGGCATGGCGGCAATGACGCCCAGAAGACGATGGGCATCATCGCCGTGCTGCTCTATTCGCAAGGCATGCTCGGCACGACGTTCTACGTGCCGCTCTGGGTCGTCCTGACCTGCCAGTCGGCGCTGGCGCTCGGCACGCTGTTCGGCGGCTGGCGCATCGTCCACACGATGGGTTCGAAAATCACCCGGCTCAATCCGATGCAAGGCTTCTGCGCCGAAACCGGCGGCGCCATCACGCTGTTCGCCGCCACCTGGCTCGGCGTTCCCGTATCGACCACGCATACGATTACCGGCGCCATCATCGGCGTCGGTGCCGCCCGCCGCGTCTCGGCGGTGCGCTGGGGCATCGCCGGCAACATCGTCATTGCCTGGATCGTCACCTTGCCGGCGACGGCGGCGATTTCGGCTCTCACCTATTTCGTCACAAACCTGGCAGGCTGACGCGGCGCGCCGAAGCCTATTTGTCCACGAGGTTCAGGATGTTGCCGTCAGGATCCTTGAACCATGCGACCTTCATCCCGTAGCCGACATGGATATCGCCTTCCAGCGTCAGGCCGGGCATGTCGTAATGCTCGAAGGTGACGCCCTTCGATTTCAGCGCTTTGACGACATTGCCGATCTCGCCGCCAACCATCCAGGTCACCGCTGTCGCCTTGTTGGTTCCGGCAAATTGGGAGTGATAGACGTTGATGGCGGTGTCGCCGCTTCTGTATACAATCAGTTCACCGCCCTCATCGTGTACCTGTGTCAGGCCAAGTGTTCCCTCGTAGAAGGCCTTCGCCTTCGCCAGGTCCTTCACCGCCAGATTGGCCGTTGCGTTGCTGTTTGCGAGCATGGTCGCCTCCTTCTCCGATTGTCGGTCCCGTGCTGATCGTTGAAATAGGTCGCCTCGATTGTTTGACGACCGCCGGCTGGCCCGATTGCTGACCGCACCGGCATTCGATCATCTGGAAGACGTTTAGCGGGGATGAAGTCCGACAAGCCCGGTCGTTTTTCCTGGCACGCCGAGGCAGCCATTGCTCCACGGCTTGGTTCTGTCCGGAAACTGCATTATCTCAGGCGCAAGCTGCGTAAGGAAAAACTGCCATGTCCGTCACCAAGGAAATCGTCACCGAGCGTCTGAAGACGGTCAACGGGCCGGACTTCACCGGCAACATCGTTGACCTCGGCATGGTTTCCGAGATTTTCATCGCTGATTCGAAAGTGTTCTTCTCGATCACTGTTCCGGCTGCCCGCGCGCAGGAGATGGAACCGTTGCGCGCCGCTGCCGAGCGCGTCGTCAAGGCTATCCCCGGCGTCGCCGGCGCCGTCGTGGCGCTGACGGCGGAGAAAAAGGGGGGCGGCATGGAGGCGCCGGTGCCAGTGCGCCCCGCACCCAGGCCAGCGCCGCCGGCTCAGCCCGCCGCGCCGCGCCCCGCTCCGCACGCTCCAGCCTCGCAAAGCTCGGGCAAGCGTGGCGTGCCCGGCATCGAGGCGATCATCGCGGTTGCTTCCGGCAAGGGTGGCGTCGGCAAGTCGACCACCGCTGTCAACATCGCGCTTGGTCTTGCCGCGAATGGCTTGCGCGTCGGCGTGCTTGACGCCGACATCTATGGCCCGTCCATGCCGAAGCTGCTCAACATCCACGGCCGGCCGCAGACGGTTGACGGCAAGATACTGAAACCGATGGAGAATTACGGCCTCAAGGTGATGTCGATGGGCTTCCTCGTCGATGAGGAGACGCCGATGATCTGGCGCGGCCCGATGGTGATGTCGGCACTGACGCAGATGCTGCGCGAGGTCGAATGGGGCCGGCTCGACGTGCTCGTCGTCGACATGCCGCCCGGCACCGGCGACGCCCAGCTGACCATGGCGCAGCAGGTGCCGTTGGCCGGCGCCGTCATTGTCTCGACGCCGCAGGACCTGGCGCTGATCGACGCCCGCAAGGGCCTCAATATGTTCAAGAAGGTCGACGTGCCGCTGCTCGGCATCGTCGAGAACATGAGCTACTTCATCGCCCCGGACACCGGCAAGCGTTATGACATTTTCGGCCATGGCGGCGCCCGCCGCGAGGCCGAACGCCTCGGCGTCACCTTCCTTGGCGAGGTGCCGCTGGAAATGGGCATCCGCGAAAGCTCGGATGCCGGTGAGCCGGTCGTTGTCTCCAAGCCCGACAGCGCCACGGCGAAAACCTATCGCGACATCGCCGCCAAGGTCTGGGACAGGGTCAATGAGGAACGCGGCGCGGCCGAAGCGGCGGTGCCGAGCATCGTCTTCGAGTGATTTCTGCCCTTCATGGGCTCAGCCGCCGACTTTCTCGCCAAAATTCGAGAAGAACTGCCCGGCCAGTTTCTTGGAGGTCGATTCGATCAGCCGGCTTCCGAGCTGGGCGATCTTGCCGCCGACTTCTGCCTTGGCCGCATATTTCAACACAGTGACATCCGGCCCGTCCGCCGTCAGCGTCACGTCGGCGCCGCCCTTGGCAAAGCCAGCAATGCCACCCTTGCCTTCGCCCTGGATGGTGTAGGAATGCGGTGGCTTGAGGTTCTTCAGCGTCACTTCGCCGTTGAAGGTCGCCTTGATCGGCCCGATCTTCAATACCACTGTCGCGGTCATTTCGGTTGGTGACTTCATCTCGAGGGTCTGGCAGCCGGGGATGGTTGCCTTCAAAACCTCGGGATCGTTCAGCGCTTCCCACACTTTTTGCAGGGGTGCGGCAATGCGCTCCTCGCCTTCGATCACCAAAGCCATGAAAACCTCCCGACAAGACTGTCCGAAGGCCTAACGCACGGCTGGGTGCGTGTCTATCGCACCAAAGTCCCGATTCAGATCGCGCCTGCCCCTTGCCTGCATCCGCGCGTTGTCATATCGATTTGTCATACAAATACGGAGACCATGATGGCTGGCGCCCCCACAGGAAAGAAGAAATTTCGCTCGCAGGAGTGGTTCGACAACCCCGACAACCCGGGCATGACGGCGCTCTATCTGGAGCGTTACCTGAATTACGGGCTGACGCGTGCCGAGCTGATGTCGGGCAAGCCGCTGATCGGTATCGCCCAGACCGGCTCGGATCTGTCGCCCTGCAACCGGCACCATATCGAACTCGCCAAGCGCGTGCGCGAAGGCATCGTTTCGATGGGCGGCATTCCCTTCGAGTTCCCCTGCCATCCGATCCAGGAGACCGGCAAGCGCCCGACCGCGGCACTTGACCGTAACCTCGCCTATCTCAGCCTGGTCGAGGTGCTCTACGGCTATCCGCTCGACGGCGTCGTGCTGACCATCGGCTGCGACAAGACCACGCCGGCGCTGCTTATGGCGGCGGCCACCGTCAACATTCCGGCCATCGCGCTGTCGGTTGGCCCGATGCTCAATGGCTGGCACAAGGGCAAGCGCACCGGCTCCGGCACCATCGTCTGGGAATCGCGCCAGCGCCTGTCGGCCGGCGAGATCGGCTATGACGAATTCATGGATATCGTCGCCTCCTCGGCGCCCTCCACTGGCTACTGCAACACCATGGGCACCGCCACCACGATGAATTCGCTGGCCGAGGCGCTCGGTATGCAACTGCCCGGCTCGGCCGCCATTCCAGCGCCATACCGCGAGCGCGGCCAGATTTCCTACGAGACCGGCAAGCGCATCGTCGAGATGGTGCATGAGGATTTGAAGCCCTCCGACATCATGACGCGCAAGGCCTTCGAAAACGCCATCGTCGTCAATTCGGCGATCGGCGGCTCCACCAACGCGCCGATCCACCTTAACGCCATTGCCCGCCATCTCGGCGTGCCGCTCGACAATGACGACTGGCAGGCGATCGGCCTCAAGGTGCCGCTCATCGTCAATCTGCAGCCGTCGGGCGAATATCTGGGCGAAGATTACCATCATGCCGGCGGCGTGCCCGCCGTGATTGCCGAACTGATGAAGGCGGGACTGCTGCCTTATCCCGAAGCCATGACCGTCAATGGCAAGTCGATCGGCGACAATTGCGAGGGCGTCGCCAACGAGAATACCGATGTCATCCGCACCGTTGCCGAGCCGCTGAAGACCAATGCCGGCTTCATCAACTTCAAGGGCAATCTGTTCGAGTCGGCGATCATGAAGATGAGCGGCATCTCGCCGGAATTCCGCGAGCGCTATCTGTCCAACCCGAAGGATCCGGAAGCCTTCGAAGGCAACGCCATGGTCTTCGACGGCCCCGAGGATTACCACGCCCGCATCGACGATCCGGCGCAAGGCATCGACGAGCACACGATCCTGTTCATGCGCGGCGCCGGCCCGGTCGGCTATCCCGGCGGTGCCGAGGTCGTCAATATGCAGCCGCCGGCCTATCTCATCAAGAAGGGCATCCACGCGCTGGCCTGCATCGGCGACGGCCGCCAGTCGGGCACGTCGGGCTCGCCGTCGATCCTCAACGCCTCGCCGGAAGCGGCAATAGGTGGCGGCTTGGCGCTGCTCAAGACCGGCGACCGCGTCCGCATCGATCTCAGGAAGGGCACCGCCAACATCCTGGTCAGCGACGACGAGATCGCCAAGCGACGCGCGGCGCTGCAGGGCAATGGCGGCTATCACTATCCCAAGCACCAGACGCCATGGCAGGAAATCCAGCGCGGCATGGTCGACCAGTTCGACCAGGGAATGGTGCTGAAGCCGGCGGTGAAATACCAGGATGTCGCCCACACCAGCGGCGTCCCCAGGGACAATCACTGATTGCTCCGGGGGCAATCATTTGATTGCTCCGGAGAACAGTATCTGTGCGCAAGTACTTACATTAACGACAAACGGCGGCTTGATCTGGATCAAGCCGCCGTTTGTCATCCTTGACAAGCGCGCCCAACAAATCCACGATCATGACCAAGGGGTGCATCGCGACGACCCCGTGAGGCGTCAGCCCAACGTTCGCGTCCAAGCTTCTCTATCAGGAGGTGGACGCCATGCCGTCAACAACCGCTATCACCCTATCGCAACTGTCCCGTCTGGTCGGTCTGCCGGGTGCGCCCGTCATCATCGATGTTCGCATCGATGAGGATTTCGACGCCGATCCGCGCTTGCTGCCGGCCTCATGCCGACGCAATTTCAAAACCGTTTCGACATGGGCCCCCGATTTCGCCGGCAGGCAAGTCTCGGTCGTCTGTCAGAAAGGTCAAAAACTCTCGCAAGGCGTGGCCGCATGGCTGCGGCACGAGGGAATTTCCGCTGAATCCCTCGAAGGCGGCTTCGAAGCCTGGCGCGACGCAAATGGGCTTTTGATCCGCACCGAAAATTTGCCGCCGCGCGACGAAAAAGGCCGCACGGTGTGGGTGACGCGGTCGCGCCCAAAGGTCGATCGCATCGCTTGCCCCTGGCTGATCCGGCGTTTCGTCGACCCGCACGCGGTCTTCCTGTTTGTCGAGGCGGCCGAGGTGGCTGCCGTGGCCGACCGCTTCAAGGCCGTGCCTTTCGACATCGACACTGTGTTCTGGAGCCATCGCGGCGAACGCTGCACCTTTGATACGATGATCGAGGAGTTCGGGCTGGAATCAGCCGCGCTCGATCGCCTTGCCTTGATCGTGCGCGCCGCCGACACTGCAAGCCTCGACCTTGTGCCCCAGGCCGCCGGCTTTCTGGCTGCCTCGCTCGGCCTGTCGCGGATGTTTCGCGACGATCTGGAACAGTTGGAAGCAGGCATTCTGCTTTACGATGCGTTCTTCCGCTGGTGTCGAGACGCCACCGAGGAAACGCACAACTGGCCCAGCGCAGGCAAACAGTCATGAGTGCTGTTGTGCCTGCCCATAGGTCGGGCAACGTCGAGGCGCCGGCTGCGCCGACCTTTGCCGAAGCCGTGAAGGTCTGGGCGAAGATCGGACTGCTTAGCTTCGGCGGACCGGCCGGGCAGATCGCCCTGATGCACAGGGAATTGGTCGAGGAGCGGCGCTGGATCGGCGAACAGCGTTTCCTGCATGCGCTCAACTACTGCATGCTGCTGCCTGGTCCGGAAGCCCAGCAACTCGCCATATATATCGGCTGGCTGCTGCACAAGACACTCGGCGGCCTCGTCGCCGGCATCCTGTTCGTCGTGCCCGGCGCGATCGTCATGCTGATCTTGAGCAGCCTCTACGTGCTCTATGGCGATGTGCCGCTCGTCGAGGCGCTTTTCCTCGGGGTGAAGGCGGCGGTGCTTGCCATCGTCATCGAGGCGGTGATCCGCATCGGACGGCGCGCTCTGAAAAACCCAGCCATGGTGTCGATCGCTGTTGCCGCCTTCATCGCCATCTATGCGTTGAATGTGCCGTTTCCACTCATCATCCTGCTGGCGGGCCTGACAGGATGGCTGGGAGACCGCGTTGCTCCCGGCCTGTTTTCCGGATCCGCGCATGGCAAGGGTGCGGTCGCCGATAGCAAGGGTGCGGTCGACCTGATGTTCGAGCGCGGCGAACTGACCCATGTCAAACCGACCAGATGGCATGCACCGCGCACAGTCGCCATCTGGCTGCCGATCTGGCTCGGGCCTGTTCTCGTGATCTGGTGGTTCACCGGTTCTGCCAGTGTGTGGACCGAGATAGGCAGGTTCTTCAGCCTGATGGCGGTCGTCACTTTCGGCGGCGCCTATGCGGTGCTGGCCTATGTCGCGCAGGCAGCCGTCCAGTCCTTCGGCTGGCTTGCGCCTGGCGAAATGGTCGATGGTCTCGGGCTTGCCGAAACCACGCCAGGTCCGCTCATCCTGGTGTTGCAGTTTGTCGGCTTCATCGCCGCGTTCCGCCACTCCGGGTCACTGAACCCGTTGCTTGCCGGATCGCTTGGAGCGCTGCTGACCTTGTGGGTGACGTTCACGCCGTGCTTCTTCTGGATCTTCCTTGGCGCGCCCTATATCGAGGCGCTGCGCGGCAACAGGGCATTGTCGGCCGCGCTCGGCGCGATCACCGCCGCTGTTGTCGGCGTCATCATGAATCTCGCTCTGTGGTTTGCCTTGCACGTCGTTTTCCGTGAGGTGCACGCAATGAGCCTCGGCATGAATGTGCCGGTGCTCTCGTCGATCGACTGGCGCGCGGCGCTGCTTTCCTGTGCCGCGATGATCGCCATCCTGAAGCTGAAGATCGGCATGCTGCCGACGCTCGCCGGATCGGCCCTGGCTGGTGTTTTGCTGCTGGCGGTAGGTGGCTAATGCATGTCGCCCAAAAGTGAACTCGGTTTTGGGAGAACGACATGCATAAAACAAAGACCGCCTGCCTTTGTATTCCGCCTGCTGACCACTTAAGTGGTTGAAAAACGGATTGGAACATCATGGCGCAACGACGCTCTTCCCTCGGTTTTCTCGGCATGTTCGGCCGCTCGGGTGATCTCAGGCAGCTCGACGACGCGCTGCGCGGCGCCGACCTGCATCCTGCCCTTGTGCCGGAAGGGGTAAAACTCACCATCGTCAATCTGATGAAGGATCACTGGCCCGACGAGCCGCCCAGCCAGGCCTATCCGGACGTGGCGCGGCTCTTCAGCTATTGCATTGCCGGACCGGAAACCTTCGAACGCTCGCATGGCTTGCAGCAGCGGCAGGACGTGGAGCGCCGGATCGAGGCCGCGGTCGAGGCCGGCGACAGTTTCGATGCGCAAATCGTGCTGATGGCGCTGCACGCCAAGCTGATCAACGCCGAGGTCGTTGAGCGTTTCGGGTTGGCCTCTGAATAACTTGTTCCGACGAGCGCCTCAGCCGCCCATATTGGCGCGCGGCAGCTTGATCATGTCGCCGAAGCGGGTGCGCAATCTGTCGTCGAGCAGTTTTGGGACATGGCGCGGAAAACGCTCAGCAAGCACGCGCTTCTTCTCGATGATCGCACGCTGCAAGATGTCGGGCCGGCCTTTCTCGTTCCATTCCTTCGGCGAAAAGCGGTCGCCGACGGCCGGATAGAAATATTCGGTCTGCATCAGCCTGAGCGTCTGCTCGTTGCCGAGGTAGTGGCCCGGGCCATTCAGGCAGACCTCTGCGATGGTGTCGATCGACAGCGATTCATCTGACACCTCGATGCCGCGCACGCAGCGCAGGCAGTGACCGAGCATGTCATTGTCGATGATCAGGCTTTCCAGGCAGAAGCCGAGCAGCGAGGCATGCATCCCGGCGGATTCGTAGACGAGGTTGAGCCCGGCAAGGCCGGCCATCACGTCGGTGATGCCTTTTTCGTAGCCGGACTGGATGTCGGGCAGTTTCGAATCCGTCATGCCGGCGGCCGAACCGCCCGGCAGATCGTAGAATTGCGCCATCTGCGCGCAGGCAGCGGTCAGCACCGCCTGCTCGGCCGAGCCGCCCGACATGGCGCCGGTCCGCAGGTCCGACACGAACGGCCAGGTGCCGAAGATCGCCGGATGTCCCGGCTTGATGGCGTTGACATAGACAAGACCGGCCAGCACTTCGGCCACCGCTTGCACCACGGCGCCGGCAATCGCCGCCGGAGCGGTCGCGCCGGCTTGTCCGGCCGACAAAAGCAGGATCGGGATGCCTCCGTCGACACAGGCCTCGAGCACGCCGCAGGCGTCCTCGGCGAACTTCATCGGTGGCACGACGAAGCAGTTCGAGTTCGACACGAACGGCCGTGCGCGGAAATTTTCCTCGCCGCCGGCGATGGCATAGAGCATTTCGAGCGCCGGCTGCACGTTCTCGCGCACCGTGAAAGAGGTGCCGACATGCTTGGACGTGCCCATCACGCAGGCGTAGAGCGTGTTGAAGTCCATTTCGAGCGGATCGGGAATGTCGCGCGGCACCATTGGCCGCTGGAAGAAATGGATGTTGTCGAGCCCTTCGACGAGGCGGGCCGCGTCATAAATGTCCTGCAGCAGCGATTCGCGATATTCGCGCTTCTCGACATCGACCAGATGGACCGCGGCACCCGCCGTGCCGTAGTGCACGCGCTTGCCCTGGATCAACATGTCGTGTTTGGGATCCTGGCCGTGCAGGGTGAAATTGCGTGCCGCCTTCTTGATCGTGTCGAGCACCAGCGCGCGCGGAAAGCGGATACGGCCGTCATCGCCATAGGTGGCGCCGGCCTTGGTCAGCGCCTCGATGCAGGAGGGGATGGCATTGGCGAAGCCGACGGTCTCCAGCAGCGTCAGCACAGCCTCGTGGATGCGTTCCTGGTCATGGTGCTTCAGCGGTCCGTAGCTGCCGCCCTCGAGGCCGGCGCGTACCGGCTTGATGTCGTCGGCCAAGGGCGCTGCCCGCATGGCGCGACGCGCTTCGCGTCCACCGGAGCGGCGCGAGCGTTGATCCGCCGCCGCTTCCTGCTTTTCAAGAACCACTGACATGGAGACGCTCCACCTTTTCTCGGAAACAGGGCGGCGGTTGGTCCACCATCGGCTGCTTCTGCCCCTTTATGCCACGACTATGCCGCCGGCATTGGCACAGCCTATGGGCCAGCCTGTCCGGTTGCATGTGCCAGAGCTAAAGGAGCCGGAGCCACTGCTGGTGGCTCCGGTGAAAGGCGATCAGGCGGCAGCGGGCCTGCGTCCAGCGGCCGTGGCCAATTCGCGGATGCCGGGTTCGATGTGCTGCAGCGCGATCGAGGAAATGCCCAACCGCATGAAACGCGAAGGCTTTTCGGTGCGGTCGAAGAAGCGGTCTCCCGGCTCGATGATCACGCTGCGCGAGGCGGCGGCCTCGGCCAAACCGCGGGAATCGGTGCCGCGTGGCCCTTCGAGCCAGAGCGATGTGCCGCCGGCCGAGTCGGTCGAGCGCCATTCCGGCAGGAAGGCGGAAATCGCATGGACCAGGCGCTTGCGCCGCTCGTCGAAGGCGCTCGACAGACGCCGCACCAGTGCCTCGTGATGGCCGAGCGACAGGAACAAAGCGACGGCGCGCTGGTTGTTGGCCGGCGGATGGCGCAGCATGAAACGGCGCAGTGCCCTGAGCTCGGAGATTAGTCCAGCAGAGGCGACGATGTAGCCTAGCCGCAGGCCGGGAGCCAGCGTCTTCGACATCGAGCCGACATAGACGACGCGGCCTGAACGATCGAGGCTCTTCAGCGCCTGCTGCGGCGCCTCGTCGAGAAGCTGGCTGTCATAGCCGTCCTCGATGATGATCTGGTTGTGCCGGTTGGCGCGCGCCAGAAGATCCTGCCGCCGCTCCGCCGACAACGGCACCATGGTCGGGCAATGATGGCTGGGCGTGACGAAGACGAAGCCGGAATCATTGGGGATGGAAGAGCTTACGATGCCGGACTGGTCGACCGGCACCGGCTGGATCTCGGCGCCCGCTAGCCGGAAGATCGAGCGTGCGTCGGGGTAGCCAGGATCTTCCATCGCCACCTTCGAGCCCTTGGTCATCAGCAGCGTCGCCAGCATGTAGAGCGCGTTCTGGGCGCCAAGCGTGACGATGATCTCGTCGGGATTGGCGAAGATGCCGCGCCGCGGCAACAGCCGCGCCTGGATCTGCTCGATCAAGAGCGGATCGTCGCGGTCGACCATGTCGGACGCCCAGTTGCGGATTTCGAGCACGGCCAACGCCATGCGGTTGCACTCGCGCCACTCGGCGGTCGGGAACAGCGCCGGGTCGAACTGGCCGTAGACGAAGGGATAGGACGACTTGATCCAGTTCTCGTGCTTGGCCGGCGGCGGCATGTCGCTGGCGGCGATCTGCCGGCGTGCCTTCCAGTCGATCTCGTTGGCCTGGTCAGGCGCCTTCTGGTGCGGCTTGGCCGGTGTCGCCAGCACGTCGGGATTGACGAAATGCCCGCGCCGCTCGCGCGCCACCAGGAAACCCTGGTCGACGAGCTGCTGGAAGGCCAGCACCACGGTTCCGCGCGCTACGCCGAGTTTTTCGGCCAGGATTCGGCAGGAGGGAAGTGGCATCGAAGCAGCGATCTGCCGGTCGAGAATGGCGGCCACGATGGCTTGGCGGATCTGCGCCTGCAGGGTCTGGCCGGATTCAGCCGAAATCCGGAACAGGCCGGACCATATCGCCGTGTCGTTTCTCTGTGGCATGGAAGATGTTCCTCGATGGCCAGCTTTTTTCGCTTGGCTGGACCAGTGGAATGTAACGGTGGCACAAGGGGTTGCGCCAATCAATTTTTCTGATCTTTGGGATTTATGCCAGTGATCCTTCCGGCCGAAATCGGGCGCTGCAGCCTCCCGGATCGACACATTGTGTCATCGCATCGTGATGCGATGCGGCATCGCCGCGTATTGACCGCACGGAGTTCGGCTCAATAGTTGTGCCGCGACGACACGCGCCGGAAACATCCGGTCTGATATGGTGCATCCAAAACGCCAGGAGCTACCCGCCAGTGGATAAGTCAGCCTTCCAGAAACAGCTTGCCGCCTTGCGCGACCATCGCGCCGCGGCACCTGCCAGCATGCGCCAGGCCTTCGCCGCCGATCCGCAGCGGTTCCATACATTCTCCGCCACCGACGACAATTTGTTGCTCGACTGGTCGAAATGCGCCGTCGACGCGACCACCATGGATCTGCTGGAAAAGCTCGCTGGCGCCGCCGATCTCGAGGGTCGCCGCGCCGCCATGTTCGCCGGCAAGAAGATCAACATCACCGAAGACCGCGCCGTGCTGCACACGGCGCTGCGCAATCTCAGCGGCAAGGGCGTCACGGTCGATGGCCAGGACGTCAAGGCGGACGTGCTTTCCGTGCTCGACGCGATGGGCGCCTTCGCCGATGCGATCCGCTCCGGCAAGGCTGCCGGCGCCACCGGCAAGAAGATCACCGACATCGTCAACATCGGCATTGGCGGCTCCGACCTCGGCCCGGCCATGGCGACGCTGGCGCTCGCCCCCTATCATGACGGGCCGCGCGCGCACTATGTCTCCAACATCGACGGCGCCCATATCCATGACACGCTGAAGGGCCTGTCCGCCGAAACCACGCTATTCATCATCGCCTCAAAAACCTTCACCACGGTCGAGACGATGACCAATGCGCAGACGGCGCGCGACTGGGTGCAGAAGGCGCTCGGCAAGCAGGCGGTCGGCAAGCATTTCGCCGCCGTCTCGACGGCGCTCGACCTGGTGGCCAAGTTCGGCATCGAATCCGATCGCGTCTTCGGCTTCTGGGACTGGGTCGGCGGCCGCTATTCGGTCTGGGGCGCGATCGGCCTGCCGGTCATGATCGCCGTCGGCCCGAGGAATTTTCGCGCCTTCCTCGATGGCGCCCACGAGATGGACGAACATTTCCGCACCGCGCCGATCGCAGGGAACCTTCCGGCGCTTCTGGGGCTGGTCGGCTGGTGGCATCGCGTCATCTGCGGCTATCCGGCCCGCGCGGTCATCCCCTATGACCAGCGCCTGTCCAGGCTGCCGGCCTATCTGCAGCAGCTCGACATGGAATCGAACGGCAAGGGCGTCACCCTCGACGGCACGCCGGTGACGACGCCGACCGGGCCTCTGGTTTGGGGCGAGCCCGGCACCAATGGCCAGCACGCCTTCTTCCAGCTCCTGCACCAGGGGACGGACTTCATCCCGGTCGAATTCCTTGCAGCGGCCGTCGGCCACGAGCCCGAACTCAAGCACCAGCATGATTTGCTGCTCTCCAATTGCCTGGCGCAATCGGAAGCGTTGATGAAGGGCCGCACGCTGGACGAGGCGCGTGCGCAGATGCTGGCCAAGGGCATGAAGCCGGCCGATGTCGACAAGATAGCGCCGCATCGTGTCTTCTCCGGCAACCGGCCTTCGGTGACCATCCTCTATCGCAAGCTCGACCCACGCACCTTCGGCCGGCTGATCGCGCTCTACGAGCACCGCGTCTTCGTCGAGGGCACGCTGTTCAACATCAATTCCTTCGACCAATGGGGCGTCGAACTGGGCAAGGAACTGGCGACCGGCCTTTTGCCTGTCGTGGAGGGCAAGGAAAGTGCCGCCAAGCGTGACGCATCGACGGCTGGCCTTGTGGGATACATCCACCAATTGCGTGGTTCGGAGTGAAAAATTTGGCAGACATCAAGGGCATACTGTTCGACAAGGACGGGACACTTGTCGACTTCAACGCGACCTGGCTCGGCGTCGCCGATTTCATGGCCATGGATGCCGCCGACGGCGATCGCTGGAAGGCCGACAGGCTGCTCGCTGCGGCCGGCTTCGATTTCGCCAACAGGCGCTTCAAGCCCGACTCGATCTTTGCCTCCGGCACCAATCTCGACGTTGTCGAACTCTGGTTTCCGCGCCTGTCGAACGAGGACCAGATGCTGGCCGTCGCCCGCTTCAACGAGATCACCTCGGTGCAAGGCTCGACGATGGCGGTGGCGCTGCCGGGCATCGTCGACACCTTGGCGGCGCTGCACAAAAGATCCTACCGGCTTGGCGTTGCCACCAATGATTCCACCAGCGGCGCGGAAAAGACCTTGGTCACGCTCGGCGTCGCCCAGTTGTTCGACGCCGCCTACGGTTACGACGCGGTGGCCAACCCCAAACCCGCGCCCGACACCATCCAGGCCTTTTGCGACCTTACCGGACTGAGAGCGGCGGAGATCGCCATGGTTGGCGACAACCGTCACGATCTCGAAATGGCGCGCGCCGGCGGCTGTGGTCTCGCGGTAGGCGTGCTCTCCGGCACCGGCACGCGCGAATCGCTGGCCGAGATCGCCGACGTCATCCTGGATTCGGTTGCCGACCTGCCAGACTTTCTTTCGGCGCGAGTCAGGGAGACGGTCTAACCGCCAGCTCGGTCTCGAAGCGAAAGACGCCGCTCGGCCTTGGGGCTGCGTCTTTCGCGTCGCCGAAATCCGGCACCGCGTATTCGGCAAGCAGCCGCAGCCGTGAACGCGGCAGACAGGCCCGGCCCGGATCGCCCACCAGCACCTCGATGCCGGCGGCGAGGCAGCGGTCGAGAAAGGGCATGACGCGCTCAGTGACGTCCTGCCCGTAGAAGACATCGCCGGCGAGCACGAGGTCGACCGCCGGTGGCGGACCTTTCGTGATGTCGTCTCCGAAAACGGTTATGGAGACGCCGTTCGCCGCCGCATTGAGGCCGATCGCGGCGACGCCATTGCGATCGATCTCGGCCGCGATCACCTCCCGCGCGCCGGCCTTGGCAGCGGCAATGCCGACAATGCCCGAGCCCGCGCCGAGATCGAGCACGCGACGGCCTGCCACGCAAAGCGGATGCTCGAAAATATGGCGCGCCAGCACCGCGCCGCCGGCCCAGATATAGGCCCAATAGGGCGGCTGTGGTTCCGGCGTATCTTCGTCAGTATCGTTGTCGTCTTCAGATCCGAGAAGCCGTCTCAACCCGCTGCCTGGATGGGCGGCGTAAAGCCTGATTTCGGGAAGCGCGGGCACGCTGACAAGGCGCATGTTCGCCTTGATGAATTCGGCCGGGTCGAGGCGCGAGTCCCGATTGAGCGCATTGTCTTCAGCAGCATCCACTATTCGCGCAGCGCCCGCCGCAGGATCTTGCCGACCGGCGTCTTCGGCAGTTCGGTCCTGAACTCGATGTATTTGGGCCGCTTGTAGCCGGTCAGGTTCTCGCGGCAGAAAGCGGTGATCGCTTCAGCGGTCAGGGCCGGGTCCTTCTTGACGATGAACAGCTTCGGCACTTCGCCGGAATGCTCGTCCGGCACGCCGATCGCCGCCACTTCGAGCACGCCCGGATGCATCGCCACGACCTCCTCGAGCTCGTTCGGATAGACGTTGAAGCCCGAGACCAGGATCATGTCCTTCTTGCGGTCGACGATCTTGGTGTAGCCGCGCTCGTCCATGAAGCCCATGTCGCCTGACTTGAAGTAGCCGTCCTTGGTCATCACCTTGGCGGTTTCGTCAGGCCGGTTCCAGTAGCCCGCCATCACCTGCGGTCCCCTGATACAGATTTCGCCGACCTCGCCGAGCGGCAAATTGTTGCCGTCGTCGTCACGGATAGCGATTTCCGTCGAGGGCAGCGGCAGGCCGATCGTGCCGGTGAAGTCGCCGGAACTGAACTTGTTGGCCGTGGCCACCGGCGAGGTTTCCGAGAGGCCGTAACCTTCAGTGACAGGGCAACCGGTCAACGCCTTCCAGCGTTCGGCGACGCCCTTCTGCACCGCCATGCCGCCGCCCAGCGTCAGCACCAGCGGCTTGAAGTCGAGCTTGCGGAAATCCTCATTGTTGAGCAGCGCGTTGAACAGCGTGTTGAGGCCCGGAAAGACATGGGTCGGATACTTTGCCAGTTCCTTGACGAAGCCGGGGATATCGCGCGGGTTGGGAATGAGCACGTTGCGTGCGCCCTGCTGCATGCCCATCAGAGCGTTCACCGTCAGCGCGAAGATATGATAGAGCGGCAGCGCGCAGATGAAGTTTGGGTGCGCGGGTTTCGGCTTGATCGTATAGGCGTCTTCCATCCACTGCGCGTTCTGCACGACATTGGAGAGCACATTGCTGTGCAGCAGCGTAGCGCCCTTCGACACGCCCGTGGTGCCGCCCGTATATTGCAGGAAGGCGACATCGTCGGCTGCAACCTTGACCGGCTTGAAGCCGCCCCCGGATCCCGCTTTCACCGCCACGTTGAACTTGACATGCCCGGGCAGCGACCATGCCGGCACCATCTTCTTCACGCGGCGCACGACGAAGTTGACGATCGTCCCCTTGAGGCCGCCGAGCATGTCGCCCATGGCCGCCACCACAACATGCTTGACCGCGGTCCTGGCGATCACCGCCTGCAAGGTGTTGGCGAAGTTTTCCAGGATGACGATGGCTTGTGCGCCGGAATCCTTGAGCTGATGCTCCAGCTCGCGCGGCGTGTACAGCGGATTGATGTTCACCACGACATAGCCGGCGCGCAGGATGCCCATCATCGCCACCGGATATTGCAGAACGTTAGGCATCATCAGGGCGACGCGAGCACCCTTTTGCAGCCCCTTCGATTGCAGATAAGCACCGAAGGCCGCCGACAACTGCTCGACATCGGCGTAGCTGATGGATTTGTCCATGCAGGTGAAGGCCGGCTGGGCGGAAAATTGCTTGCAGGCGCCGACCAGGAAATCGCCGATCGAACTGTAGGGCAACACACCGATTTCGGTCGGCACATTTTTTGGATAGCTCTTGAGCCATGGTTTTTCGGGCAGGCCGGCGGCAAGTTCCGTGAGTGCCTTCGGCAGCCGCTTGGTGGCCTCGACGGGCTTCGCGGCGGGCGCGGCTTTCGGTGCCACAGCTTTTTTGGCTGCTGCTGCCTTCGGCGGCACTGCCTTCGTCGCGGCGGTCTTTGGCGAAGCGGTTTTGGCTACCGTTTTAGCCGGGGTGGATTTTGCTGCCGGTTTTGCCTTCGTGGGTGCGGCCTTGGCCGCGGGCTTCGCTTGCACGTCAGCGCCGGCGGCTGGCTTCGAGGCCGCCTTGGCTGATGCTTTTGCCGGCGCCGTCGTCTTCGATGCTTTTGCCACCCGTTCCTCCCTCGATATTTCGTGGTCGCCTGTGCCGCGCCGCCTCCGAAATGACAGAGACGTCCTCCGCTGCCGCCAGCATATCCATCTATGTATTGCCTCTATCGGCGGCCGTGCAAGTCTTGCCCCTGCGGCAAGGCGCCGAAAGATTTGCCGCCGAAAATCTTTCCCGCCGGCGACACTTGGAACAGGTCTCTTCCACATCCGTGGCCGGAGGAAGACGGGACGTTGCGTCGATGTCGCCAGATGCCGGATCAATAAAAAAATGCGGTCGTTAATAATATCGTGAATGGAAAAAACTGCTAATTTTTTCTGCCATTTAGCAAAATGGCGGATTTTTTTCCTGCTTCCCGCGGGGTAAGCAAACGGGGTGTTCCAAAGCCGTAAAAACGGTGCTTATATGCGCGCTTCGCGAGCCTGATAGAGGGGCTTGGAAGAACATCAGGGAGTGCTCAATGAAAAAGAAACTCGCTTTTGCGGCCGCGTTGCTGGCCGCAAGCGTCCTGGGCGGCATGGCCAATGCAAAGACGCTTGTCTATTGCTCGGAAGCGTCGCCTGCCAATTTTGATCCGGGTACCACGACCGGCGGCAACGATTTCGATGCCTCGTCGCGTACCGTCTATTCGCGTCTGGTCGAGTTCAAGCATGGCGGCACCGAGGTCGAGCCCGGCCTCGCCGACAAGTGGGAAATCTCGGACGACGGCCTGGTCTATACGTTCCACCTGCATCCGGGCGTGAAGTTCCAGACCACCGACTATTTCAAGCCGACGCGCGACCTCAACGCCGATGACGTCGTCTTCTCCTTCGATCGCCAGTTCAACAAGGAAAACCCCTGGAACGGCGACAAGTATCTGCCCAACCTGACCTGGGACTACTACACCGGCATGGACATGCCGAAATACGTCGCCAAGTGGGAAAAGGTTGACGACCTGACCGTCAAGCTGACGCTGACCGAGCCGAACGCGCCGATGCTGGCCAATCTCGGCATGGACTTCGCGTCGATCATGTCGAAGGAATATGCCGACCAGCTGGCGAAGGACGGCAAGATGGCCGATTTCTCGACCAAGCCGATCGGCACCGGTCCGTTCCAGTTCGTCGACTACCAGCTGGATTCGGTCATCCGCTACGCAGCCAACCCGGACTATTTCAATGGCAAGGAGAAGATCGACGATCTCGTCTTCGCCATCACGCCCGACGCGACCGCGCGCATCCAGAAGGTGCTCGCCGGCGAGTGCGATATCGCGCCCTATCCGAATCCTGCCGACATCGGCACGATCAAGGCCAACAAGGACGTGACCCTGATGGATCAGGCCGGCCTGAACATCGGCTATATGAGCTACAACACCACCATCCCCCCGCTCGACAAGCCTGAAGTGCGCCATGCACTCAACCAGGCGATCGATCGGGAAGCTCTGATCAAGTCGCTGTTCCAGGATGCCGGCGCCACGCCTGCCGAAAACCTGATCCCGCCGACCATGTGGTCGTGGAACAAGGATGTGAAGTCCGACGCCTATGATCCCGATGCAGCCAAGAAGGTGCTGGCCGCTGCCGGGCTCACGGAAATCCAGCTCTGGGCTTCCGATCGCGTTCGTCCCTATAACCCGAACTTCCAGCGCGCCGCCGAACTGATCCAGGCCGACTGGGCCAAGGTTGGCGTCAAGGCGGAGATCGTCAACTACGAGTGGACCAAGTATCGCTCGGAAGGCAAGAAGAAGGACCGTCCCGGCGCGTTCCAGATCGGCTGGACCGGCGACAATGGCGATCCGGACAACTTCTTCGCCACGCTGTTCGCGTGCAACGCCGTCGGCGTCTCGAACTACTCGAGCTGGTGCGACAAGGACTTCGAGGACCTGATCCAGAAGGCCAAGAAGACCAGCGACCAGGCCGAGCGTTCCAAGCTCTATGGAGAGGCGCAGGTCGTCTTCCAGAAGCAGGCTCCGGCCTTCCTGCTGGCGCATAGCCAAGTCTACGCAGTCGTGCGCAAGAATGTCAGCGGTTTCATGATGGACCCGCTCGGCATTCACCGCTTCGACGGCGTCGACAAAGCCGAATAAGACATTGAGTGGGGCGGCGCTCTAGGGCGCCGCCCCCTTCGCCATGCTCAAATATATCCTCCACAGAATTGCACTTTTGATCCCGACGCTGGTCGGCATCACTATCTGTGCCTTCGCCTTCGTCAGGCTGCTGCCCGGCGATCCCATCCTTGCCATGGCCGGCGAACACGGCGTGGCGCCGGCTCGTTACGAGGAACTCAAGGAACAGTTCGGCTATAATTTGCCGATCTGGCAGCAATATGCGCGCTATGTCGGCGAGGTCGTGACCGGTGATTTCGGTGTTTCGATTTCTTCCAAGCGCCCGGTGATGGAAGAGTTCAAGACGCTTTTCCCGGCGACGCTGGAACTGTCAATCTTCGCGATGATTTTCGCCATGGTGCTCGGCATTCCGGCCGGCATCTTTGCGGCGATCAAGCGCGGCTCGTGGTTCGACCAGTCGCTGATGGGCACGGCGCTCGTCGGCTACTCCATGCCGATCTTCTGGTGGGGCCTGCTGCTGATCATCTTCTTCTCCGGCTATCTCGGCTGGACACCGGTTAACGGCCGCATCGACCTGCAGTACTTCTTCAAGCCGATCACCGGCTTCATGACCATCGACACCTTGCTCTACGGCAAATGGGATGCGTTTCGCTCGGTATTGCGCCATCTGGTGCTACCGACAATTGTGCTCGGCACCATTCCGCTGGCTGTGATAGCGCGCCAGACGCGCTCTGCCATGCTCGAGGTGCTGGGCGAGGACTACGTGCGGACTGCCCGAGCCAAAGGGCTTTCGTCGGCCCGAGTCATCGGCGTGCATGCTCTGCGCAATGCGCTCATCCCGGTGGTCACCACCATCGGCCTGCAGGTTAGCACGCTGCTCGCCGGCGCCATCCTTACCGAAACGATCTTCTCCTGGCCGGGCATCGGCAGGTGGATGGTCGAATCCATATCCAAGCGCGACTATGTCGTCGTGCAGTCTGGCCTGCTCTTGATCGCCCTTATCGTCATGGCCGTGAACCTGATCGTCGATCTACTCTATGCCGTCATCAACCCACGCATAAGGGCGGCGTGATGAGCCCGTCGACCGAAATCTCCCCAATGGCCGCCGGCAACCCGGACCGCCTCACCGGTCTCAGGACCTTCTGGTATTATTTCTCGGTGAACCGCGGCGCCGTCATCGGCCTGTTCGTCTTCATCCTGCTGGTCCTGGCGGCGCTATTTGCGCCGCTGCTGGCTCCCTATGCACCCGACATCCAGGACAAGACCGCATTCCTGCGGCCTCCGGCCTGGCAGGACGGCGGCTCGACACAATATCTGCTCGGCACCGATCCAGTTGGGCGCGACATCCTCTCGCGGCTGCTCTATGGCGCGCGCTTCTCGCTGCTGATCGGCGCGGTCGTGGTCACGCTGGCGCTCACCGGCGGCATCACGCTCGGCCTGCTGGCCGGCTATTTCCGCGGCTGGGTCGACGTGGCGATCATGCGCGTCATGGACCTCATCCTGGCGTTCCCGTCGCTGTTGCTGGCGCTGGTGATGGTCACCATCCTCGGCCCTGGCCTGTTCAATGCGATGCTGGCCATCGCGCTTGTCCTGCAGCCGCATTTCGCACGGCTGGTGCGCGCTGCCGTGATGGCCGAGAAAAGCCGCGAATATGTCGTCGCCGCCAAGGTCGCCGGCGCCGGCCATGTCAGGCTGATGCTTCGCACCATCCTGCCCAATTGCCTGGGGCCGCTGATCGTCCAGGGCACGCTGTCGTTCTCCAACGCCATCCTCGAGGCGGCCGCTCTCGGCTTCCTCGGCCTTGGCGCCCAGCCGCCGACTCCCGAATGGGGCACGATGCTCGCTTCGGCGCGTGAATTCATCCTGCGCGCCTGGTGGGTGGTGACCTTCCCCGGCCTGGCGATCCTGATCACCGTGCTTGCCATCAATCTGATCGGCGACGGCCTGCGTGATGCGCTCGATCCGAAACTGAGGAGGTCGTGATGGCGCTGCTCGACATCCAGAACCTCGTCGTCGAATTCCAGACAGCGTCCGGTCCGTTCAAGGCGGTCGATGGCGTTTCGCTGCATGTCGACGAGCGCGAAGTGCTGGCGATCGTCGGCGAATCCGGTTCCGGCAAATCGGTCTCGATGCTGGCAGTGATGGGCCTTTTGCCGTGGACAGCAAAGGTCACCGCTGATCGCATGAGCTTCAATGGCCGCGATCTCCTGAAGCTGAGCCCTGCCGAAAGGCGCAAGATCGTCGGCAAGGACATGTCGATGATCTTCCAGGAGCCGATGGCCAGCCTTAATCCCTGCTTCACCGTCGGCTTCCAGATCGAAGAGGTGCTGCGTTTCCATATGGGTATGGACGGTGCGCAGCGCCGGGCGCGCGCCATCGAGCTTTTGCAGCAGGTCGGCATTCCGGAGCCGGCTGATCGCCTGAACTCGTTTCCGCACCAGATGTCGGGCGGCCAGTGCCAGCGCGTCATGATCGCCATCGCCATTGCCTGCAATCCGAAGCTCCTGATCGCCGACGAGCCGACGACCGCGCTCGACGTCACCATCCAGAAGCAGATCCTCGACCTGCTGGTCTCGCTGCAGGCCAAATACGGCATGGGCCTGATCATGATCACCCACAATATGGGCGTGGTGGCCGAGACCGCCGACCGCGTCATCGTCCAGTACAAGGGCCGCAAGATGGAAGAGGCCGACGTGCTGTCGCTGTTTGAATCGCCGAAGAGCAATTACACCCGCGCGCTTCTATCGGCGCTGCCGGAGAACGCCGTGGGCGACCGCCTGCCGACTGTTTCCGACATGCTGTTCGAGCCGGCGCCCTCGGGAGCCGCAGCATGACCAAGGTCGTCGAAGGCAAGAACATCGTGCGCGACTACCATGTCGGCGGCGGGCTGTTTCGCGCGCAGCGCACCGTGCATGCGGTCAAGGGCGTCTCGTTCAGCGTCGACAAGGGCAAGACGCTGGCCATCGTCGGTGAAAGCGGCTGCGGCAAGTCGACACTTGCCCGCATCATCACGCTGATCGATCCCGCGACGTCGGGTGAATTGTTCATCGACGGCAACAAGGTCGACATTGCCAAGGATGGGTTGAGCAAGGAGATGCGCCGCAAGGTGCAGATCGTTTTCCAGAACCCTTACGGGTCGCTCAATCCGCGCCAGAAGATCGGCGACGTGCTGGGCGAACCGCTGCTCATCAACACTGGCAAGCCGGCCGAGGAGCGGCGCGACCTCGCTATGAAGATGCTGAAGAAGGTCGGCCTCGGACCCGAGCACTACAATCGCTACCCGCACATGTTCTCGGGCGGCCAGCGCCAACGCATCGCCATCGCCCGCGCGCTGATGTTGAACCCGAGCCTGCTGGTGCTGGATGAGCCGGTCTCCGCACTCGACCTGTCGGTGCAGGCGCAGGTACTGAACCTGCTCGCCGACCTGCAGGACGAATTCCAGCTGACCTATGTCTTCATCAGCCACGATCTGTCCGTGGTGCGCTACATCGCCGACGATGTGATGGTGATGTATTTCGGCGAGGCGGTCGAATACGGCTCGCGCGAGGAGGTCTTTTCAGACCCCAAGCACAGCTACACCAAGACGCTGTTTGCCGCGACGCCGCGCGCCGATGTCGCCTCGATCAAGGCGAGGTTGGCGAAGAAGAAGGCGGCCTGAGGTCGGTTGCCGCCAGCCAGGGGCAGCTAGACGGGTGCCTCAGGCATCGGCGCCTTTGCGAGCAGGACATTGGCGTGGCCGCGCGGAAAGTCCTCGAGTTGCACCAGCCGCTGAAATCCATGCTTTTCATAGAAGTCCGGCGCCTGGAAGGTGAAGGACGCGAGGTGGATGACATGGCATCCGCGCAGCCGAGCCTCCTGTTCTGCTGCTGCAAGGAGGCGCGAGCCGAGGCCTTTGCCGCGCTCGCTGTCGGCAATCCATAGAGTCTTGATTTCGCACACGCCTGCCCAACTGTGCCCGTGCAGACCTGCGTAGATCGTTCCGTCATTCCTCTTCAGGAAGATCGACAGATAGCGGCCGTCATCGACGCCGGTCGCAGCGACGTTGAAGCCGTAAAGGCCATCTTCCAGGGCGACAATGTCCTCTGGCGTCGGCTCGCTGAGGACAACAAGAGACGTCGCCCCGTTCGCGCTCTCATCATCGGCGTCGCCAGGACCAGTCATGTCACGACAGCTTGGCGATAATCGCGCGCAGCGCTTCGCCGAAGCGGTGGATTTCCTCGACCGTGTTGTAATGCACCAGCGAAGCGCGGATGGCGCCGCTGTCCATCGACAGGTTGAGGCGCTTCATCAGCCGCGGTGCATACATATGGCCGTCGCGGATGCCGATCTGCATCTCGGCCATTTCCTCGACGATCCGCTGCGGTGAGAGCTTGCCGATGTTGAAGCAGAAAGTCGGCACGCGCTCGTTGATGCGGGCCTCGTCGGCAACGCCATAGATGGTCGCACCGCAACCCTTCAGCACGGCGAGCATTTCGCGCGCCAGAAGCAGCTCGTAGTCGCGAATGGCGCCCATGCCGGCGACGATGTTTTCGCGCCGCGAGCGGTTGTTGGAGGGCGCCAGATTGCGCCCGATCAGTTCCAGATACTGCACGGCGGCATCCATGCCGGAGACATTCTCGTAGATGAAGGTGCCGGCCTCGACCTTGTAGGGCGGTTCGTCGGGAATGAAATCCTCGCGAAAAGTCGGCAGCCGCTTCAGTGTGTCGAAGCGACCCCAGAGGAAGCCCATATGCGGCGAGAAATTCTTGTAGCCGGAGCACACGAGATAATCGCAATCCCAGGCCTGCACGTCGATCAGCCCGTGCGGCCCGTAGGGCACGCAGTCGAGGAACACTTCCGCGCCGGCGGCATGAG
>NZ_JBFUGJ010000060.1:0-23852 GCF_056402975.1 Mesorhizobium sp. P3_A9
ATGCTAACCACCACTCATGGCACAGAAGAAAGCTTTCGAGGTCGATTCGTGGCTCGCGAAGCCTGACCCGCGCATCTCGATCGTCCTGCTTTACGGACCCGATCGCGGTCTCGTTTCCGAGCGGGCGAAGGCCTTTGCCGAAAAGACCGGCCTGCCGCTAGACGATCCGTTCTCCGTGGTTCGGCTCGAGGGCTCGGAGGTCGACCGCGACGAAGGCCGGTTGCTCGACGAGGCTCGCACCGTGCCGATGTTTTCCGACCGGCGCCTGCTCTGGGTGCGCAACGCCACCGGCCAGAAGGCGCTGGCCGACGACGTCAAGGCGCTGACGGCGGAGCCGGCACGGGATGCCATCATCCTGATCGAGGCAGGCGATCTCAAGAAAGGCGTCGGGTTGCGCGCCGTGGTCGAGGCGGCGGACGGTGCCATGGCGCTGCCTTGCTACGCTGATGAGGCCCGCGACATCGACACGGTCATCGACGACGAGCTGCGCAAGGCCGGCATGTCGATGACCATGGAAGCGAGACAGGCGCTGCGCCGCAATCTCGGCGGCGACCGGTTGGCCTCGCGTGGCGAGATCGAAAAGCTTGTTCTCTATGCCCATGGCCAGAAGGATATCGGGCTGGAAGAGGTCCGGGCTATGTCGGGCGACGTCTCCGGCGCCTCTTTCGACGACGCCGTCGATGCATTGCTCGAGGGGAAGGTCGGCGACTTCGACACCGCCTTCACCCGTCACTGCCAGTCGGGGGGCCCGCCTTTTCTCGTGCTGTCGTCGGCGATGCGGCAGTTGCAGCAGATCCAGATCATGCGCGGCCAGATGGACTCTGGCGGCCGTAACGCGGCGTCGGTCGTTGCCGGCGCGCGGCCCCCGGTTTTCTTCTCCAGGCGCAAGCTGGTGGAGAAGGCGCTCGACCGCTGGAGCAGCGACGCGCTCAGCCGCGCGCTGACCCGGCTGCAGACGGCCGTGCTGCAGACGCGGCGGCGGCCGGATCTGGCTGTGGCGCTGGCACGTCAGGCGCTGCTGGGGATTGCAATTGAAAGCAGCCGGTTGGCGCAGCGGTGAAACGCGTGATCTCCCCCAAGCGGGGGAGATTGGCAGCTTCGACGCCGTCGCCAAACATCAGCGCCGCAGAAAGAAAGTGCCGGCAACCGCCAGCCCTTTTATCGTTCTTTGATTTCAAGCTGAAACTTGATTTGCCGGCTAAATACTGTGCTTTCTCAGGCACCTACCGCTGGTCCTTCAGCCGCCTACAGAGCTCGTGGACCGCCGAGAGTCGAGTCGGAATTCTGAATTTCTGTCGGAGTCGGGACACAGCGGCCGTATATCACCGATATATCAGCTGTAGAGCCTAACCTTAAGCCCGCCCTACCGCTCCTGCTTCAATCGCCGGCACAGCTCATCAAGCTGCTCCAACGACCGATAGGACACCCGCAGCTCGCCGCCCTTGCCCTTGTGGTCGATGGCCACGATCATGCCGAGCGTGTCGGTCATCAGCTTTTCCAGCGCCAGCGTGTCGGTGTCCTTTTCCGGCGCGGCTTGTGCCTGCTTCGGCTTGGCCGGCGTCGGCCCGGCCGGCATTTGCGCCAGCGCTTCGGCTTGGCGCACCGAAAGGCCCTCTTCGACGATGCGCTTGGCAAGGCCGGCCGGATCCTCGGCCGTCACCAGAGTGCGGGCGTGGCCGGCCGACAGCGCGCCGTCGACCAGCATGTCACGGATCACATCCGGCAGCTTCAACAGCCGCAGCGTGTTGGCGACATGGCTGCGGCTCTTGCCGATGACATTGCCGAGATCGGCCTGGGTATACCCGTGATCGTCGATCAGCTGCTGGTAGCCCAGCGCTTCCTCGACCGCGTTGAGGTCGGTGCGCTGGACGTTCTCGATGATCGCCAGTTCGAGCGCGGTGCGATCATTGACCTCGCGGATGATGACCGGAATCTCGGTCAGCCCGGCGCGCTGCGCCGCCCGCCAGCGCCGCTCGCCGGCGATGATCTCGTAGCGGCCGGCCTGGTTCGGCGACGACCGTGCCACCACCGGCTGGACCACGCCATGTTCGCGGATCGACTGGGCAAGGTCGGTGAGTTCGGCGTCGCCAAAATGCCGGCGTGGGTTTTTCGGGTTCGGGCTGAGGAACTCGATCGGCACCTTGCCGTCGGCGCTCATGCCGGGCTTTTCCGGCGCTGCCGGGCGATCGATCTCGCCGATCAGTGCGGCCAGCCCACGGCCCAGTCTTTTTCTCGAAAGGTCTTCGCTCATCTCTATTCCAGGTGTTTAGATCGTTTCGGTATCGAATCGGCTGTTAATTATGCTGACGGGCTAATCAAGCGGCGCGCAATTTGCGCTCGCGGCGGATCACTTCCGAGGCCAGCTGCAGGTAGGCCTGGCTGCCCGAGCACTTCAAATCGTAAAGGATCGCCGGCTTGCCGTAGGACGGCGCCTCGGACACCCGCACATTGCGCGGAATGATGGTCTCGTAGACCTTGTCGCCCATATGCGCCCGTACATCCTGCACCACCTGGTTGGCGAGGTTGTTGCGGCCGTCATACATGGTCAGCACGATGCCCTGGATGATGAGGTCCGGATTGATCGAGCGGCGCACCTGCTCGACGGTCTCCAGCAACTGGCTGAGGCCTTCGAGCGCGAAGAACTCGCATTGCAGCGGCACAAGAACAGAATCGGCTGCCGCCATTGAATTCAAAGTCAAAAGGTTGAGCGAAGGCGGGCAATCGATCAGCACGTAATTGAACGGCGCCCCGCGTTCGGTGGCGGCGCGCAGCGCATTGCGCAGCTTGAGCACCCGGTCCGGCGCCGAGGCGATCTCCATTTCGATGCCGAGCAGATCGAGCGTCGACGGCACGATTGACAGGCCGGGCACGGCGGTCGGAATGGCCGCGGCTTCCAGCTCGAGTTCGCCGGTCAGAACGTCGTAGGATGAGACCGTACGATCCTTGCGGTCGATGCCGAGGCCGGTGCTGGCGTTGCCTTGCGGGTCGAGATCGACGATCAGCACCTTTTCGCCGATTGCAGCGAGCGCGGTGGCCAGATTGATGGCGGTGGTCGTCTTGCCGACACCGCCCTTCTGGTTGGCTACGGTGATGATTCGGGGGCCGTTCTTCATCATGGATCTATGCCAGGAATTCATTTTTGGGTCGCCAAATAACCCGACACGTCGAAGCTCAGACAGGCCTGATGTCGGACAGTTCGAGGATGACGCCATGAGGGTCGGTCACACTGGGATGTTCTACCAGATCGAAGGCCCATCGGTTAATGCTTTCTTGCACTTCGGCGCGATAATCCCGGCCTTTGTGGAACAGCCCGCGTGCGCCAGACGTCAGCCAGGGCGCCGACAGATCGAGCAGGGCAGAAAGCGAGGCCAGAGCCCGCGCCGTGACGATTTGCGGTGCTGAAACAAGTGCATGGCTGTCCTCGATCCGGCGCGCCACGACCCGCGCCGGCAGGCTGAACTGGCCAATGACAGTCTGCAGGAACGACGCTTTTTTGCGGTTGCTTTCCACCAGATCGATGCTGGCCCCCGGACGCTCGGCGAGCAGGAAGGCCATGACCAGGCCCGGAAATCCACCGCCCGAACCAATGTCGACCCAACGCGTGGCGCTGGGTTCTATGCGAGCCAGCTGCGCGCTGTCCAATATGTGGCGCTGCCAGACATCGCCCGCTGTCGACTGCGCGACCAGGTTGATGCTGCGGTTCCATTTCTGGAACATCTCTTCGAACGCCACCAGGCGATCGAATGTTTCACGTGAAACCGGGCCGGCCGCATCCTGCAGGCTCTCTAGGGAGAAAGAGCTCACGCAACGTCTCTCTGCGCGCCTTCATGGTGCCGGACATGCGCGACAATGATCGCCAGCGCCGCCGGCGTCATGCCCTCCATGCGCTGGGCGTCAGCAACGGAGCGCGGCCGCCGCGTCTGCATCTTCTGCTTCAACTCGTTGGACAGTCCGGGCACGCCGGCAAAATCGACGGTTTCCGGGATCAACCGACCCTCCTCGTGGCGGATCTGCGCGACATCGCTCTTCTGGCGATCGAGGTAAACCGAATATTTCGCCGCCGTTTCGAGCCGCTCGGCGGTCTTGGCATCGACGGCTGCAAATTTCGGCTCGACCCTGGCCAGCCAGGCGACGTCGACATCGGGATAGGCCAGCAACTCATAGCCGGACCGGCGCACGCCATCCCTGTTGATCTCCAGCCCATGTCGCGCCGCCTCATTGGGCGTCATCGTCAGCGACTTTGCCAATTCCCGTGCCGAGCCGAGCCGTTGCATGACATCGCCATAGCGCTGCATCCGTTGCGCCGAGGCGATTCCCAGCCTCGCAGCCAGCGGCGTCAGCCGTTCATCGGCATTGTCGGCACGAAGCGACAAGCGGAATTCGGCCCGCGAGGTGAACATGCGATAGGGCTCGCTGATGCCGCGGCTGGTCAAATCGTCGACCATCACGCCGATATAGGCCTCGGTGCGGCTCAGCACGATCTGTTCGCCGCCCGCCGCCCGCCGCGCCGCGTTGAGGCCGGCGAGCAGGCCTTGTCCGGCGGCTTCCTCATAGCCGGTCGTGCCGTTGATCTGCCCGGCGAGGAACAGACCACCGACGCGCTTCGTCTCGAGCGTCTGACGCAGTTCGCGCGGATCAACGTGATCATATTCAATGGCATAGCCGGGCTGCAGCATGACCGCGCGCTCCAGCCCGGGGATGGTTTTCAGGATGTCGAGCTGCACGTCCTCAGGCAGCGAGGTCGAAATCCCATTGGGATAGACGGTGTCGTCGTCGAGCCCTTCCGGCTCAAGGAAGATCTGGTGCCCATCACGGTCACCGAACTTGACGATCTTGTCCTCGATCGACGGGCAATAGCGCGGGCCGACGCCTTCGATCGAGCCCGAATACATTGCGGAACGGCCAAGATTGGCGCGGATCAACTCATGCGTAGCAGACGTCGTGCGGGTGATGCCGCACTCGATCTGCGGCGTCTCGATCCGGTCCGTCATCAGCGAGAACGGTACGGGATGTTCGTCCGCTGCCTGGCTTTCCAGCGAGGCCCAGTCGATTGTCTTTCCATCCAGCCGCGGCGGTGTACCCGTCTTCAGCCGGCCGAGCTTGAAGCCCGCGCGGTCCATCGTCGCCGACAGGCCAAGGCTTGCCTGCTCGTTCATGCGGCCGGCGACGATCTTCTTTTCGCCGATATGAATGAGTCCGCGCAGGAAAGTTCCGGTCGTCAAAACCACGGCGCCGCAGGCCAGCCGGCGGCCATCTGCCAGCAGGACAGCGGCGATTCGCCCCTCGACGATCTCGAAGTCTAGGACTTCGCCCTCGACCACGTCGAGATCGTTCTGCTCCCGAATCGCTTCCTGCATCGCAAGGCGATAGAGCTTTCTGTCGGCCTGCGTGCGCGGCCCGCGCACCGCTGGACCCTTGCGGCGGTTGAGCAGGCGGAACTGAATGCCGGCCGCATCCGCCACCCGGCCCATCAGACCGTCCATGGCGTCGATCTCGCGGACCAGATGGCCCTTGCCGAGGCCGCCGATCGCCGGATTGCACGACATCACGCCAATCGTGTCGAAGCGCAGCGTCACGAGCGCGGTTTTGGCGCCGGCGCGCGCGGCCGCACTGGCCGCCTCGCAACCAGCATGGCCGCCGCCCACCACAACCACATCATAGTGATCGGTCATTTCCAAATCCTGGACTCAGTAGAGATTGAGGGACACATGTCCCCGCAGGGCGAAGCTGTCAAGAAAACTTCGCGGCAAGTTTCACGTGAAACAGGTTGAGAGGCAGCACGTCCGGCCTTTGTTTCACGTGAGTCACGACTGCGGTGATTGTTTCACGTGAGTCACGCTAAGGGCGCCTTCGCTAATCGACTAGGCATGAGCCATCATCGAAGACTCAGCTCACGTTTCAGCCAAGTCATTGTTTCACGTGAATCATTTCCCGATGCAGAACTGCCCGAAGATCACGTCCAGCATGTCTTCGACATCGATGGCGCCGACGATTCGGCCCAGGCGGTCAGCGGCCAGCCGCAACTCCTCAGCCCGCAGTTCCTGGCCAGTGGCATCGCCGTCGATCGCTCGAAGCAGATGGAGATTCGCATCGCTCAGCAATTCGACATGGCGCAGCCGCGAAGGGAGAACATCGCCCACATCGCCGGCTGCACTAGCCGCGCGCCGGCCGATCTCGGCAAGTAGCGCCTCAACACCAGTTCCATTTACGACTGAAATGACAAGGTCATAGCGACCGGCCACACCCCCAGCCGACTGCTCATCCAACAGGTCAAGCTTAGTCCCGACGCGCAACAAAGGCGCAGCAACCGGGACTGGGCCGATGTCCGTGGGAGCCGGAATGTCTTCCAGCAGCAGCAAAAGATCGGCGCGGTCCGCCTTGGCCCTGGCCTTCTCAATACCGATGGCCTCGACCTTGCCCGGCGCCTCGCGCAATCCAGCCGTGTCTGTCAGCCTGACGCGCAATCCCTCTAGGTCCAGCACCACCTCGAGCAGGTCGCGCGTCGTGCCTGGCTCATCCGTTACAATAGCTGCATCCCGGCGCGCCAGGGCGTTGAACAGACTCGATTTGCCGGCATTCGGCGCGCCCAGAATAACCACCTCGAAGCCGTCGCGGATGATTTCCGCGGCGTGAAACCCGGCGATGTGGCGATCAACCTCGTCGATCATCGCCCTTACATCAGACCAAACCGTATCCGAAACGGATCCGGGCACGTCATCCTCGTCGGCAAAGTCGATCTCCGCCTCGATCATCGCCCGTGCATGGATCAGCTGGCGACGCCAGCTCATGTAAAGATCGCTCTGGACGCCTTCGGCATTCCGGATGGCAAAGCGGCGCTGCGCCTCGGTCTCCGCGTTGATCAGGTCCGCCAGCGCCTCGGTCTCCACCAGGTCGAACTTGCCATTCAGAAAGGCACGGCGGGTAAATTCACCAGGCTCTGCGTGCCTGACGCCGTCAAATCCGGCGATCACCTCCAGCATCCTGGCGACCACGGCACGCCCGCCATGAACATGGAATTCGGCGACATCCTCCCCGGTGAAGCTGGCCGGACCGGGGAAAAAGATCACCAGACCGCTGTCCAGCACGGTTGCGTCCGGCGCCCGGAACTTGCGCAGAACCGCCGCACGCTCCTTAACCATGCCGCCGGCGATCGTTTCGACCACGAATCGAGTCTGCGGACCGGAGATACGCAGCACGGCAACACCGGCCGGAAGCCGGCCGCTCGACAACGCAACGATCGAATCGCCTGAAATCATTTGCCCGCTCTGTTGAACCGCCCTAGCTTCGCGCCTTCAAAACAACCCGAGTGTGCCCATCGTGACATTGCCCGCGCAAAACCTGCTTGCCCAGGAAGCCAGCCCCTATCTGCAGCAGCACAGCGGCAATCCCGTCCACTGGCGGGCCTGGTCGCCGGCTTCTCTGGACGAAGCAAAGACGCTCGATCGCCCGATCCTGCTTTCCGTCGGCTATGCCGCCTGCCACTGGTGCCATGTCATGGCGCACGAAAGCTTCGAGAATGACGACGTCGCGGCCGTCATGAACCGTCTGTTCGTCAATATCAAGGTCGACCGTGAGGAGCGTCCGGACATCGACCAGATCTATATGGCCGCCCTGTCCTCGATGGGCGAGCAAGGCGGTTGGCCGCTGACCATGTTCCTGACGCCGGATGGCAAGCCGTTCTGGGGCGGCACCTATTTTCCGCGCGTGGCGCGTTATGGCCGTCCTGGCTTCATCCAGGTGATGGAAGCGGTCGACAAGGCCTGGCGCGAGAAGCGCGACAGTCTGCATCAGAGCGCTGACGGCCTGACCTCCCATGTCGAGGCGCGGCTGTCCGGCTCGCATGCCAAGGAGAGCCTTGATCGCGGCACGCTCACCGACCTCGCCGGCCGCATCGACGGCATGATCGACCGTGACCTTGGCGGCCTGCGCGGCGCACCGAAATTCCCCAACGCGCCATTCATGCTTACCCTGTGGCTGTCCTGGCTACGCGACGGCAACGCTTCCCACCGCGACGACGTGCTCGTCAGCCTCGAACAGATGCTGAGCGGCGGCATCTATGACCATATTGGCGGCGGGCTCAGCCGCTACTCGACCGACGCGGAATGGCTGGTGCCGCATTTCGAGAAAATGCTCTACGACAATGCCGAGCTGATCCGCTTCTGCACCTGGGCCTTTTCGGCGAGCGGCAATGATTTGTTCCGGGTACGAATCGAAGACACTGTCGACTGGCTGCTACGAGAAATGCGCGTCGATGGCGGTGCCTTCGCCGCCAGCCTCGACGCCGACAGCGATGGTGAGGAAGGGCTGTTCTACACCTGGAGCAAGGACGAGATCGAGGTCGTGCTCGGCGATGATTCAGCGTTGTTTTTCAAATACTTCACGCTCTCCAGCCCGCATGGCTGGGAAGGCAAGCCGGTTGTCCATCAAACCCGCGCCCAGCAAGCCCAAAGCGTGGCCGAGCGCGAGCGGCTGATCCCGCTCAAGGCCAGGCTTCTCGCTGCCCGGGAAGAGCGGGTTCGGCCTGGCCTGGACGCCAAGACCCTGACCGACTGGAACGGCCTGATGATTGCAGCGCTCGCAGAGGCGGGCCGCTCACTGGGGCGGCCCGTCTGGATCGAGGCCGCGGCCAAGGCCTTTGCCCACATCTCCGGCGCCAGCCGCGACAACCGCTTGCCGCATTCCATGCTCGGCGCCAGGAAACTCTTTCCCGCTCTGTCGATTGACTATGCCGCCATGGCCAATGCAGGGATTTCGCTGTTCGAGGCATCGGGCGACTGGAACTATATCGACCAGGCAAAGCAATTCATTGAACAGCTCGACCATTGGCATGCTGACGCCGAAGGGACGGGTTACTATCTCACCGCTTCGGACAGCACCGATGTCCCGATCCGCATCCGCGGCGATGTCGATGAGGCCATTTCGTCGGCCACCAGCCAGATTATCGCAGCGCTGGTGCGGCTCGCTTCCGTCACCGGCGACTTCGACCTCGGGGAAAAGGCCTGGAAGGTTGCCGAGCATGCGGCCGGCCGCGCGGCGCACCAGGCCTATGGTCAGGCCGGCATCGTCAATGCCTGCGCCCTTGCCATCGAGCCGCTGAAGCTGGTTCTGATAGACGATCCGGCGAATCCCAAGCTTGTTCCGGTTGCGAATCGAAACCCTGACCCACGCCGCGTGGCCATTGTCCTCGCAATCGGTTCGGAAACGAATCGACCCTTGCTACCCGGCGGGATTCTACCGCCGACGGAGAAAATCGGTGCCTGGCTTTGTACAGGTCAGGTCTGCCTCCCCGTCGTGGCCGATCCGGAAGAACTTGGCCGGCTTCTGCGCCGTCCGTAACGTCACGGCGCGTCTGCCAAAGCTTCTGCCTGTCGCGACCCGGACCCGACGCAATGAAAAACCCCATCCCGGTTTCCCGGAACGGGGTTTCAATTCGCAGGCCGGAAAACTCCGGACAGACGGTTACGTATTCATCGAGTCGAAGAAATCGCCATTGGTCTTGGTCTGCTTCAGCTTGTCGATCAGGAACTCGATCGCGTCGGTGGTTCCCATCGGCGCCAGGATGCGGCGCAGCACGAAGATCTTCTGCAGATCCGAGCGCGGAACCAGCAGGTCTTCCTTGCGGGTGCCGGACTTCAATATGTCCATGGCCGGATAGATGCGCTTGTCGGCAACCTTGCGGTCGAGCACGATTTCCGAGTTACCCGTACCCTTGAACTCTTCGAAGATGACTTCGTCCATGCGGCTGCCGGTATCGATCAGCGCGGTGGCGATGATGGTCAGCGAGCCGCCTTCCTCGATGTTGCGGGCGGCGCCGAAGAAACGCTTCGGCCGCTGCAGCGCGTTGGCATCGACACCGCCGGTCAGCACCTTGCCGGATGACGGCACCACGGTGTTGTAGGCACGGCCGAGACGGGTGATGGAATCGAGCAGGATGACGACATCACGGCCATGTTCGACCAGGCGCTTGGCCTTTTCGATGACCATTTCGGCGACCTGGACGTGACGCACCGCCGGTTCGTCGAAGGTCGAGGAGACGACCTCGCCCTTCACGGAGCGCTGCATGTCGGTCACTTCTTCCGGCCGCTCGTCGATCAAAAGCACGATCAGATAGCATTCGGGATGATTGGTGGTGATGGAGTGGGCAATGTTCTGCAGCAGAACGGTTTTACCCGTACGCGGCTGCGCGACAATCAGGGCGCGCTGGCCCTTGCCGAGCGGCGCCACCAGGTCGATGACGCGGGCCGAGATGTCCTTGGAGGTCGGAACCTCCATTTCCATCTTCAGCCGCGAGGTCGGGTAAAGCGGCGTCAGATTGTCGAAGTGGATCTTGTGACGAATCTTTTCGGGATCGTCGAAATTGATCGTGTTGACCTTGAGCAGCGCGAAATAGCGCTCGCCCTCTTTCGGGCTGCGGATCGGTCCTTCGACCGTATCGCCGGTCTTCAGCGAAAAGCGCCGGATCTGCGACGGCGAAATGTAGATGTCGTCGGGACCTGGCAGATAGTTGGCATTGGCAGAGCGCAGGAAGCCGAACCCGTCCTGGAGCACTTCGACCACACCATCGCCGATGATCTCGACGTCCTGGGCGGCCAGTTTCTTCAGGATCGCGAACATCAGTTCCTGCTTGCGCATGACGCTGGCGTTCTCGACCTCGAGCGATTCGGCATAAGCGATCAGCTCTGGCGGTTTCTTGTTCTTGAACTCGGCGAGTTTCATTTCTTGCATAAACGGACCTTGAATAGATGGAGTCTGGGCAGGCTTTGGGAGGATATCGACGGGATGCGACAAATGCCGGGCGCGGCCGAAAGCAATGAGGGGCGGCGCATGACGGGAAGGAAGACCCGTCTTTTATCGTCGGTCGGGTGAAAGAGCAAGCCGCGTTTTGCGGAGACGGAAAAGGCTTAAAACACCTTATGCATGTCGTTGTCCCAAAACCGGGACCACTTTTGGGCGACATGCATTAGAACGGCTTGACGACAACCAGGATCACGATTGCGATCATCAGCAATGTGGGGATCTCATTGACGATCCGCCAGTGCTTCGCGGGCTTTTCATTGCGGTCCTCGGCAAATTTCCGCACCGCGCCGGCCAGATAGCCATGAACAGCGGACAACAAAAGCACCAGGCCGATCTTGGCGTGCAGCCATCCGCCCTGGAATCCGAAAACCTTCCAGGCCAGCCACAGCCCGAACACCCAGGTTACGATCATAGCCGGATTGATGATGGCGCGCAGCAGGCGCCGCTCCATCACCTTGAAGGTCTCCGACTGCACCGAGCCTTTCTCGGCATCGACGTGATAGACGAACAGCCGCGGCAGATAGAGCATGCCGGCCATCCACGAAATGACGGCAAGGATATGGATCGCCTTCGCCCAGGGATAGAAACTTTCGGGTGCTGCGAAAAACAAAAGCGCGGTGAGAACCACCAGCACGATGATCCCGATAGTCATGCGCATCATCGCCTGACCCGTGCTGTTGGTGTTGTTCATCTCAGCCATCAGCGTGTCGCACTCCGAACCTGTTTCACCATCGCCTCGACATGGGCGATCGGCGTCTCCGGCGTGATGCCATGGCCGAGATTGAAGATCAGCGGCCCATCACCCAGCGCTTTCAGGATCGTCTCGACTCCATCCGACAAGGCCTTGCCGCCAGCCACGAGGCGCAAGGGATCGAGATTGCCCTGGACGGCACCCGAGCGCTGCAAATCCTTCGCTGCCGCCAGCGGCACCGTCCAGTCGATCCCCAGACCCGTTACACCGGTCTTCTGACGATAGGTGCGATAGCGAGCCCCGGCACCCTTGGGAAAACCAATGATCGGAACCTCGGGATGGACAGCGCGAACCTGCCTGACGATCTCGGCCACCGGCCAAACGCAGAACTGGTCGAACGACGCGTCGTCGAGCACGCCGGACCAGGAATCGAAGATCTGCACCACATCGGCGCCGGCGTCGATCTGTCGGATCAGATAGGCTGCCGAGTGATCGGCCAACACTTTCAGCAGCTGTTGAAACGCTTCCGGCTCACGGTAGGCAAACAGTCGCGCCGGCGCCTGGTCGGGTGTTCCATGGCCAGCAATCATATAGGTCGCCACCGTCCATGGCGCTCCGCAGAAGCCTATCAGGGTGGTCTCCTCAGGCAGTTTTGCCCGCAACCGGCGAACCGTCTCGTAGACCGGTTCGAGATTCACGTGAAACACATCGCCTTCCAGAGCCGCCATCTCGGCCACCGAGATCGGCGTCAAAAGCGGTCCTCTTCCCTCTTCGAAGCGAACGTCGCGGCCAAGGGCATGTGGAACGACAAGGATGTCCGAGAACAGGATCGAGGCATCGAAGCCGAAGCGTTCGATCGGCTGCAATGTCACTTCGACGGCAAGGTCGGGATCATAGCAAAGGTCGAGGAACGAACCGGCACGTCTGCGCGTCTCCCGATACTCCGGCAGATAGCGCCCGGCCTGGCGCATCATCCAGAGCGGAGGCGGAAACACCGCCTCGCCCTTGAGGACGTCCAGCATGATCCGGCTTTTGGGCATCGAGCTCGCCTCTCCCAGCCTCCCTATAATCTTAAAGATTCTTATATCTAAGATTCTTCTGATTCTAAGAGTCTGTTGGTTGTGGTGGTTGTCACCTGTCCCGCTTTGCCCCGAAAAACACCAGCAAGCATATTGTCGCGCGCTTCGTTCTCCCGGATGTAGGGTTCTGGGGATAGTTCGGATTCCGCCACTGGAGTCAAAGCCTTACGATACTGCGGGAAAACTCGGCCCTGTGGATGGATGCAGGGCAAGAAAACTGGTCCCCAGACTTGTCCCCAGCCGCCCGACGAGACTGACAGCACAGCGAATTGTGGACAAACTGCCATCTGATACAGTCGCCTCCGACCGGCCTCTCTTTCTGTCCCGGTTTATCCACACAAGCCCACAGCCCCAGGTGTACCCTGTGAACAAACCCCAGAGCTTCTTTCACCTGCACCTTATTTCCGATGCGACCGGCGAAACGCTGCTCGCCGCCGGGCGCGCGGCTTCGGCGCAATACAAGGACGCGCGCGCCATCGAGCACATCTATCCGCTGATCCGTACCGAAAAGCAGGTGGCCAAGGTGTTCGAGGATATCGAGGAGGAGCCGGGCATCATCCTCTATACCGTCGTCGACCAGAAGCTGGCGCGCGGCATCGACGAGCGCTGCGCCACAATGGGCCTGCCCTGTGTGTCGGTGCTGGAGCCGGTGCTGACTGTCTTCCAGTCCTATCTCGGCACGCCGGCCGGCCGCCGCGTCGGCGCCCAGCATGTCCTCGACGCCGAATATTTCCGCCGCATCGATGCGCTGAACTTCACCATGGACCATGATGACGGCCAGCTACCGCTCAACATGGACGATGCCGATGTCGTGCTGATCGGCATTTCGCGCACGTCGAAGACGCCGACCAGCATCTATCTCGCCAACCGCGGCATCAAGACCGCCAACATTCCGATCGTGCTTGGCGTGCCGGTGCCCGAAAGCCTGGTCGCAGCCAAGACGCCGCTGATCGTCGGGCTGATTGCCACCGCCGAGCGCATCTCGCATGTCCGCCAGAACCGCATTTTGGGCAACAGCAGCGACTATGAGGCTGGCGACTATGTCGACCGCGCGGCCATCACCGAGGAGCTCGCCTACGCCCGCCAGATCTGCACGCGCCATGGCTGGCCGATGATCGACGTCAGCCGCCGCTCGATCGAGGAAACGGCCGCGGCCATCGTTGCCCTGAGGGGGAAGACGCGCTAGGGCGGAACGCCAACCCTGGTAAACAAGCATGACCGAAAAAATCATCCTCGCCTCAGGCAGCCCGTTCCGCAAGGCGATGCTCGTCAATGCCGGCATCGACGTCGAAGCGGTGCCGGCCGATGTCGACGAGCGCGCGCTTGAGGCGCCTTTGCAGAACAGCGGCGTCTCGCCCGAGGATGTCGCTTTGGTGCTGGCCGAGGCCAAGGCCACCGAGGTGAGTGAGCGCAAGCCGGGCGCGCTGGTGCTTGGCTGCGACCAGACTTTGTCGCTCGGCGATGAAGTGTTCCACAAGCCGGCCGACATGGAGGGCGCGCGTCGCCATCTGCTGACGCTGTCGGGCAAGACCCATCAGTTGAACAGCGCCGCGGTGCTGGTCCGTGACGGCAAGGTGCTGTGGCGCCATGTCGGCATCGCCTCGATGACCATGCGCAAGCTCGACCCCGCCTTCATCGGCCGGCATCTCGCCCGTGTCGGCGCCAAGGTGCTGGCCAGTGTCGGCGCCTACCAGATCGAAGGCGAAGGCATTCAGCTTTTCGAGAAGGTCGAAGGCGACCATTTCACCATTGTCGGCCTGCCGCTTTTGCCGCTGCTGGCGGAACTGCGGACGCTGGGAGCGATCGATGGCTGAGACGTCGAAAAAAGCTTTTGTCACCGGCCACCCGATCAAGCATTCGCGCTCGCCGAAGATCCATGGCCACTGGCTGGCCAAACACGGTATCGACGGCAGCTACGAGGCCATCGACGTGGCGCCGCAGGATTTTGCCGAATTCATCGCGACGTTGCAGGCAAACGGGTTTCGCGGCGGCAATGTCACCATTCCGCACAAGGAGGCCGCCTTCGCGCTGGCCCACCGCCGCGACCAGGCGGCGGAAGAGATCGGCGCCGCCAACACGCTGTGGTTCGAGGATGGTGTCTTGTGGGGCGGCAACACCGATGGCCACGGCTTTGCCGCCAATCTCGATGATTACGCGCCGGGCTGGGCGAGTTCGGGACCGGCGGTCGTGCTCGGCGCCGGCGGCGCATCGCGCGCCGTCATCCAGGCGCTGAAGCAGCGCGGTTTTGGTGACATCCGCATCGTCAACCGCACGCTCGCCCGGGCGCAGGAATTGCGCGATCGTTTCGGCGCCGGTGTCTCGGCGCATGGCACGGCGGCGACCAACGAATTGCTGGCCGACGCCGGCCTGTTGATCAACACCACGGCGCTCGGCATGGTCGGCAATGAAGGTCTCGCCGCCGATCCGGCCCTGCTGCCGGACCACGCTGTCGTCACCGACCTCGTCTATGTGCCGCTCGAAACGCCGCTGCTCGCCGCCGCGCGCGCCAGGGGGCTGAAGACGGTCGACGGCCTTGGGATGCTACTCAATCAGGCGGTGCCCGGCTTCGAATATTGGTTCGGCGTCAGGCCGCAAGTCACGGCTGAGCTCCGCGCGATCATCGTTGCCGATCTGGTGCCAAAACCATGATCGTGCTCGGTCTCACCGGCTCGATCGGCATGGGCAAGTCGACGACGGCGAAGATGTTTGCCGAGGCGGGCGTACCCATCCACGATTCCGACGAGACCGTGCATCGCCTTTATTCGGGCGTGGCGGCGCCTCTGATTGAAGCCGCCTTTCCCGGCACTACTGTTGGCGGTGTGGTCGACCGCGCCAAGCTCGGTGCGCGCGTGCTCGGCGATACTGGCGCGCTGAAGCGGCTGGAAACCATCATCCACCCGCTGGTCCGCGTCGATGCCGATGCCTTCCTGGCCAGGCATCGTAACGCCGGCGAATCGATCGCTGTGCTCGACATTCCGCTGCTGTTCGAAACCGGCGGCCGTGGCCGCGTCGACAAGGTCGTCGTCGTCACCGCACCCGCCGAAGTCCAGCGCCAGCGCGTGCTGGCGCGGCCTGGGATGACCGAGGAAAAACTGGCGGCGATCCTGGCCAAGCAGGTGCCGGATGAGGAGAAGCGCAGGCTGGCGGATTTCGTCATCGATACCGGGCAGGGGCTGGATGCCGCACGTGCGGCGGTCGATGCGATCATCGCGGAACTGATCGGCGGGTCTGATCGCTGACGCCCTTCCTTCCCTTCTCCCCTTGCGGGAGAAGGTGGCCTCGCGCAGCGAGGTCGGATGAGGGGTGTTCCAGCTTGACGCCGACGGCACTCCGTCACCCACCCCTCAACCGTCTCGGCGCTGCGCGCCGATCCACCTTCTCCCACAAGGGGAGAAGGAAAAAGAGGCATTGCCATTTTGTTCTCGTGTCCCGATTCTGCTCCCTAGGAGCACCTGATTCGATGCGCGAGATCATCTTCGATACGGAAACCACCGGCCTTGATTCGCGCGACGACCGCGTGATCGAGCTGGGCGGCGTCGAGTTGGTCAATCGTTTCCCGACCGGCAGGACGTTCCACCACTATATCAATCCGCAGGGCCGTGCGATCCACGCCGAGGCGCAGGCCGTGCACGGCATCAGCGCGGCGGATCTTCAGGGCAAGCCGACCTTTGCCGACATTGCCCAGGAGTGGCTGAACTTCACTGACGGTGCCAAGCTGGTTGCCCACAACGCCACTTTCGACATCGGCTTCCTCAATGTCGAATTCGGCCGGCTCGGTCATCCGGTCATAGACAATGGGCTTGTCGTCGACACGCTGGCGCTGGCGCGCCGCAAGCATCCGATGGGCCCCAATTCGCTCGACGCGCTCTGCCGGCGCTACGGCATCGACAACACGAAGCGCACCAAGCACGGCGCCCTGCTCGATTCCGAACTGCTGGCCGAGGTCTATATCGAGCTGATCGGCGGCAAGCAGGCTGCGCTCATCCTCGACAGCGCCACCGCGCCGGCGCAGGGCGAAAATATCAGGCACATCGAAATCATCGTCGCCCAACGCCCGAGGCCGCTGCTGCCGCGCCTGACTGAAGCAGAGCGCGCCGCGCACACCGCCATGGTCGCCACGCTCGGCGAAAAGGCACTGTGGCTGAAAGCTTCCTCATAGATACGGCCACTCGCCCCGCCCTAGTGCCGCAACCGCCACGATGATGCGGCCAAAAGCTTCCGCAGCAGCCGGCACGGTCGCGCGGGCGCGCAGGAAGCTGTGCACGAGACGGGGCTCCTCATGCCACCAGGCCTTGCCGCCGGCCGAAACAATGCGGTCGCGATAGGTCTCGCCATCGGATGACAGCGGGTCGCACTCGGCCGTGATGATCACCGTCGGCGGCAGGCCGGAAAAGTCGCTGTCGCGCAATGGTGAAAAGGTCGGATCGTCAGGCGACTGCTTCTTGGCCGAGCGGATGTCGCGGTAGAAGGCGATATCGCCGACCGACAGCAGCGGCGCCTCGGCATGTTCGACATAGGAGCCCGAACTCTCGTCGCCGCCCAGGCCGGGATAGATCAGCACCTGGCCGATCGCGGCCCTGATATGCTTGCGCGTCGCTTGCGCGACGGCCGCCGCCAAATTGCCGCCGGCGCTTTCGCCGCACAGCACGAGCGGCAGGTCGCTGGCTGTAGCCGCCCAAGCAAAGACGGACATCGCATCGTTGAAGGCAGCGGGGTGAAGATGCTCCGGCGCCAGCCGGTAGTCGACCGACACCACGTCGAAACCGGTGCCGGCGCATAGCTCGGCGCAGATGTCGTCATGGCTGTCGAGCCCGCCCAGGATAAAACCGCCGCCATGGAAATAAAGCACCATCGCCCGCGCGGCCTTGCCAGCGCGCTGGTAGTGGCGGATCGGGATGCCGTGACCCGCAGCGGCAACCAGGCCATCGCTGGCCTTGACCCCTGCGGGGCGGCCCCGGTGGAAGGCGCGGCACATGCGGTCATAGATTTCGCGCTGCTTGTCGATCGGCAGGCCGATGATCTCGGGCGGATACCAGGCGTTGACGCTGTCTATGTACGCCCACAGCACCGGATCGAGCCGTGTTTCGTATTTGCCGCGGCCGCTCATGTCAGTCTGCTGTCATAGATCGGCGTAGAGCGCGGCGGCATTGTCGAAGCTGAAGCGCAGCGGCACCGAGCCCTCGACCTGCCAGACGGTGACCGTCTCGCCGGCCAGCAGCCGGCAGGCGCCATCCGTGTCGGTGACGGCGCCGCCATAGAGCCGGTTGGCAAGGTTGAGGATGCCGGTCTGGTGCATGGCCGCACTGCCGCTGCCGCAGGCATCCTTGACCAGCAGCACGCGGAACCCCTTGGCCACCGCATCTTTCACAGTGGCGTCGATGCAGGCCTCGGTCCAGACCCCGGCAACAACCAGCCATTCGATGCCGGAAGCCTTGAGCCGATCAGCCCCCGGCCCTGATCGGAAGGCGCTGGCCTCGGCCTTGATCAGCAGTCCTTCGCCGTCCGCCGGCGCCACCTCATGGCAGATCTCGGTCAGCGGATCGCTCTTGTCCGAAAAGGCAGACTTGCCGTCGGCATCGAGCGGATGAAAGGGCCGATCCTGCTTGTCGAGATCGACGATGTAGGCCCAGTGCTGGAGCGGCACTTTGTTCGCGCGCGCCGCCGCCTGCAGCCGCTGGACGTTGGCCAGGATGCCGGCAAAGCCCTCGACCAGATAGCGCGGGTCCTGCCGGTGCTCTTCCTGCAGATCGATGAAGACGGCGGCCACCGTGCCGCGGTTGAGGGAGATGGGGGTTTTCATGCTGCGCCTTCTTCCATATGCCGGCGGGACAGCACCCCCCTCTGCCCTGCCGGGCATCTCCCCCGCAAGGGGGGAGATCGCCGGTCACGAATGCCTTCGCCGATGGCCAGATTTGCAGAAAAAAGCGCTGCAGGCGACGCTGCCAATCTCCCCCCTTGCGGGGGAGATGTCCGGCAGGACAGAGGGGGGTGGGAGGGAACGAGGCGCTCGTTATGAGCGTTGGTTGCCACCATCAAACCTGCTTCTCCAGAAACTCATCCTCATAGGGAAAGCGCGACAGCAGCTCTGTCCCCGTCTCGGTGATCAGGATCTCGTCCTCCAGCTTGACGCCCTCGCGGCCGCCCTTCTCGCCGATATAGCTTTCCACGCTCACCACCATGCCTGGCACGATATGGCCGTCGCGGCCATAGGTCTCGTAGTCCATGGCATGCGCGATGAACGGTGTCTCGCCATGCATGCCGACGCCGTGCATGACCGAGGTATAGCGCTGGTCGACAAAACGGTCGGGGATTTTCCACGCCTTCTCGGCGATCTCACGAAACGCCATGCCGGGTTTGACGATTCCGATGTTGTGCTGCACCTGGTCATGTGCCATGCGGTAGAGCGACTTCTGGTAGGGCGTCGGCTTGCCCGGGCCGCAACGGAAGGTGCGCGAGAAATCGGAATAATAGCCGTAGCAGCCGATCGTATCGGTATCGAGCGCCAGCAATTCGCCCGGCCGGATCTTGCGGCCGCTGGCCTCGTTGAACCATGGATTGGTGCGCTGGCCTGACGTCAAGAGCCGCGTCTCGATGAATTCGCCGCCCTGGCGGATGACCTCGCCATACATGATGGCGAACAAATCGTTTTCGGAGACACCGGGCTTGATCGCCTCCCGCACCGCGTAGACGGCGGCTTCAGCGCCCGCCATCGACACCTGCAGGCATTTCACCTCCTCGGGTGTCTTGATAGCGCGCACGGCGAGGATTTCGCCCTGGCAATCCCGCACATCGCAGCCGCGCTTTTCCAAAGCCAGCGCCTGCAGATGGCTGCAGCGGTCGAGCCCGAGCTTCATCGAGCCGCCGCCGTGCTTCTTCAGGAGCTCGGCGATCTCGTCGGCGAAAGGCCCGGCGGTCTCGTCGTCGCGGCCGGAGACCGACGACCAGACGAGCTTGGAAGGACGCGCCTCGTCGATCGTGTCGAGCACCATGGAGACATGGTAGCTCTGCGGATATTCGAACAGCACGATCGGCCCTTCGGTCGGGATAAAGAAATAGCGGGTCGAGTTGCGCAGGAAATAGCCGAACATGTTGCGCGAGCCGGTGGCGTAGCGCTGGTTGTAGGGGTCGAACAGAACGACGCCGCCATAACCGGCCTCGCGCATCCAGCCGCGCAGTTTTGCCAGCCGGCCTTTACGCAAGGCGTCGGCATCGATGAAGGACGGCTCGGTGTCCGACAGCCACATGCCGCCCGCCGGATCAGCCGCCGCGGGGTGGCGCATGCGGTCCTTGAAGTCGACGTCCTCGGTGCTGTCGGGGTCGAATACGACGATGCTCATGGGGGCTAGCCTTGGGTCGGTTGCGAGGTCTGACCATGGCGTATGCGATGAGCGGGGGTTGTGCGAAAAACCGCGTGTGTTGTGCGGAATGCCGCTAGCCTTGCAACGTATGGCGCTGCCCCTCACCCAGCCTCCGCTTCGCTCGGCTGACCTCTCCCCGAGGGGAGAGGAGATCACGAGCGCTAGCGCTTCCCTCTTCTCCCCTCGGGGAGAAGGTGGCCGCGAAGCGGCCGGATGAGGGGGTCTACCCTGATAAGCGCCGACTCTAATGCCGTCTCGCCAGCTTCGGCGGATGCCCGTGCTCCTCGCGAAATGCCCGAGCAAAGCTCGACATCGAGGCAAAGCCGCAGGCCAGCGCCACGTCGCGCACGGCAAGCGTCGAGTGCGCCAGCAGGTCGGCGGCGCGCTTCAGCCTGAGCCGCCGGTAATAGCCATTGGGCGAGATGTCGAGTTCGGAGCGGAAGGAGCGCTCGAGCTTGTCGGACGACACGCCGAGCCGGGCGGTCAGTTCAGCCATGCCGAGCCGCTCCTCCACCGCATCCTCCATGATGGCGATGGCCGACAGCACCAACTCGTTCTGCACGCCTGTGCGCAGGCGCAGCGGCATCAGCTTGCGGTCGACACTGGAGCGCAACTGGCTATGCACGAACCATTCGGCGACGCCGGCGGCAAGCTCGGCGCCGTAATCCCGGGTGATGATCTCCAGCATCATGTCGAGGCTGCCGACGCCGCCGGCCGAGGTGAAACGCTTGCGGTCGATGACATAGAGATCGCGCCGCAGTTCGATGTTGGGAAACGCTTCGGTGAAAGCGGCCTGGCTGGTCCAGTGCAAGGTGCAGGCATGGCCGTCGAGCAGGCCGGCACGCGCCAGGAAGAACGCCGCATCCGCCACCGCGCCGATATGCGCGCCATTGCGCAGGCTGCGGCGGATCCAGCTTGCCGCATCCTCGGCGACGAGGTGATCGGCGTCACCACCCGAGCACACCACGATGCGGTCGACCTTGGGCGCGTCCTCCGCGTAAAAACCCGGCTGGATGACGACGCCGTTCGATGCCTCGACCGCCCCTTTGGTGCCGCCGACGATGATCCAGCGATAACACTGCCGCTTCGCCAGCACATTGGCGGCGCGCAGCGGCTCGATGACCGAACTGAACGCCATCATCGGAAAGCCGGGGAACACCAGCACCGCGAAGGTGAGGGGTTCGGTGGGTTTTTCGGGTTCGCGCGTCGCCATGGGCGCTACATCTCGGGCGAATGGCGCGCGAGGTCAACCGGGCCGATGCTTGAACCTGGACCGCTGGCTTTGGAGATTGGCTCGTCCCAGTCGGAGCGACTCTGCCCCTATCCCCCCAGCGCCTGCTCCAGATCCGCAATCAGATCATCGCCATCCTCGATCCCCGCCGACAGCCGCACCAGCGAATCCGATATCCCGATCTCCGCCCGCTTCTCGGCCGGAATAGACCCATGCGTCATCAGCGCCGGGTGTTCGATCAGGCTCTCCACCCCGCCGAGGCTTTCGGCCAGCGTGAACAATTGCGTGCGTTCGAGGAAGCGTTTGGTGCCGGCGAGATCGCGGTCGAGCACGGCTGATATCATGCCGCCGAAGGCATGCATCTGCTGCACGGCGATGGCATGCTGCGGGTGGCTGGCGAGGCCGGGATAGATCACCCGGCGCACATCCTTGCGGGCTTCCAGCCACTGCGCGATCTTCAGCCCGTTTTCGGAATGCCGCTCCATCCTGAGCGCCAGCGTCTTCAGCCCGCGCAGCGCCAGGAAACTGTCGAACGGGCCCGATATGGCGCCGATGGCGTTCTGCAGGAATTTTAGCTGGGCGGCCAGCTCCTTGTTGTCGCCGACGACGGCGACGCCGCCGACCATGTCGGAATGGCCGTTGAGATACTTTGTTGTCGAATGGACGACGATGTCGATGCCGAGTTCCAGCGGCCGCTGGATATAGGGGCTGCAAAACGTGTTGTCGGCGACCGACAGGATGCCCTTGCGTTTAGCCAGAGCCGCCACTCCTTCGAGGTCGACGATGCGCAGCAGCGGGTTGGTCGGCGTCTCGACCCAGAGCAGTTTCGTCTCCGGTCGGATCGCGGCCTCGACCGCCGCAAGGTCGGTGAAATCGACGAAGGAGACCTGCAGATTGGCCGAGCGCTTGCGCACCCGCTCCATTAGCCGGAACGAGCCGCCATAGATATCGTCGGTGGCGACGATATGGGCGCCGGAATCGAGCAGCTCCAGCACCGTCGAGATCGCCGCCAGGCCGGAAGCGAAAGCGAAGGCTGCGGTGCCGCTTTCGAGATCGGCCACGGCACGCTCGAAGGCGAAGCGCGTCGGGTTCTGGCTGCGGGCATATTCAAAACCCTTGTGCACGCCTGGCGACTGCTGGCCGTAGGTCGAGGTGGCATAGATCGGCACCATCACCGCACCGGTCAGCGGGTCGTGGCTCTGGCCGCCATGGATGGTGCGCGTCGAGAAGGCCAGGCGGTTTTTGCCGGCCGGCGGGGTATGTTTGGTCATCGGGCGCGCCTCAGATGGTTGATCAGGTCGATGCGGGTAATCAGGCCGACGAACTCGTCGCCGTCGAAGATGATGGCGACCTCGTTGCGGTCGAACACCGGCAGCAGCGCATCCAGCGTCTGGCTGGCCTGCAGCGTGTGCAGATTGGAGGTCATCGCCGTGCGCACCGGGCCGTTGAAGCGTTCCCAGCGCCCGTCATGCGGACCCTCGACCTTGGCCAGGATATCGCTTTCGTCGACGATGCCGACCAGTTTGCCCTCATCGAGCACCGGCAGTTGCGACACATCGGAGCGGCGCATGCGGCCATAGGCGTTGAGCAGGCTTTCGTCCGGCCCGACAGAGACCGTATCGCCGGTGCGGTGCGAGCGCATGACCAGGTCGCGCAGATCGCCATGATGTTCCTGCTCGGCCAGCCCCTGTTCGGCCAGCCAGAAATCGTCGAACACTTTCGACAGGTATTTGTTGCCGCTGTCGCAAACGAAGGTGACGACGCGCTTGGCCGACGTCTGCTCGCGGCAATAGCGCAAGGCGGCCGACAACAGCGTGCCCGACGACGAGCCGGCCAGGATGCCTTCCCGGGATAGGAGATCGCGCACCGCCAGCATGCTCTGCTTATCGGTGATCGAATAGGCCTTCTTGACCAGCGACAGATCGGCATTGGGCGGCACGAAATCCTCGCCGATGCCTTCCACGGTCCAACTGCCCGCCTCTTCCATCTTGCCGGTCTTGATCAGCGGCGCCAGCACCGAGCCGACCGGATCGGCGAGCACCATTTCGGTCTTCGGCGATACCTTCGCAAAGTAGCGGCCAAGCCCGGTCAGCGTGCCGCCCGAACCAACGCCGACAACCACCGCGTCGACATTGCCATCGAGCTGCGAAAAGATTTCCGGACCGGTGGTGGTCTCATGCGCCAGCGGATTGGCCGGATTGGCGAACTGGTTGGCGTAGAAGGCGCCCGGCACCTCAGCCGCGATCTTCTCGGCCATGTCCTGGTAATATTCGGCGTGCCCCTTGCCGACATCCGAACGCGTCATGCGCACTTCGGCGCCCAGCGCGCGCAGATGCTGGATCTTTTCGCGCGACATCTTGTCGGGCACGACCAGCACGATGCGGTAGCCCTTGGGAATGCCGACCTGCGCAAGCCCAAGGCCGGTATTGCCGGCGGTCGCCTCGACGATGGTGCCGCCCCGCTTGAGCTTGCCTTGCTTTTCGGCGGCGGCGATCATCGATAGCGCGATGCGGTCCTTGATCGAGCCGCCCGGGTTCTGGCTTTCGAGCTTGATGAACAGCCGGCATTTGCCGGTGTCGAACTTGGTCAGCTCGACCACCGGCGTCTGGCCGATGAGGTCGAGAACCGAGGCATAAGGTGGCCGCAAGCGGGACAATGGACCATCGGAGGGGGTGCTGCCTGGCGCAGCTTTTCCG
>NZ_JBFUGJ010000061.1:0-23680 GCF_056402975.1 Mesorhizobium sp. P3_A9
AATGCCACCACCGCCAAGTCGGCAGCACCGAAGCCAGCGGCCGCTAAACCCGCCGCGAGCAAACCTGCAACCGCCACGGCTTCGGCGGCGAAGAGTTCGCCCGCGCCCGAGCCAGCAGCCGCCAAGAAGGCTGCACCGGCGGCAGCCAAGCCAGCCGCAGCCAAGCCAACGGCGGCCAAAGCCGACAATCTGCGCCGGCTGATCGGTATCGGCCCGGTCAACGAAAAGCTGCTCAAGGCGCAAGGCGTCACCAGCTTCGCCCAGATCGCCGCCTGGACCGCAGCCGACATCAAGCGGATCGAGGATGTGATGAACTTCGACGGCCGCATCGCGCGCGAACGCTGGATCGAGCAGGCCAAGCTGCTCGCCGCTGGCAACGAGGCGGAATTCGCCAAGCAATTTCCGACAGCCGGAACCGCCAGCAACACCTGAGCCACACAGGCAGACTGTTAAATCGGCGGGGCCAGAAAGCCCCGCCGATTTGTTTTGGCAGGCAAGGCCGCCAATAGGTCGGCTTTGAGGGGCAAGGTGCCGTTCCCTCGATTGCACGCGGGCGGCCCCCCATATAGAGCGGTCAACGGCTTCATCGATCCCGGTTCCCATGTCCCTGCCCGCCGCCATTTTCCGCAACGACGAAAGCGCGCGCCAGCTCGTTTTCGACCGGCCGGCCGACATCATCGTGGCGCATGAGGCAAAGGACTTCCCGGCGGCATTGCAAGCAGCACAGGCCGCGCACGATGCCGGCAAATGGCTGGCCGGCTATTTTTCCTATGAGGCGGGTTACCTGCTCGAACCGAAACTCGTTCCCTTGCTGCCGAAGGGACGCCGCGCACCCCTCATCTGCCTCGGTGTCTTCGACGCGCCGGCAGAAGAGGCGGTGCCGCCGCGCAGCACAGCGGCGACCAATGGCCCGATCTTCGATGCAAGGGCGGCCTGGTCGTTCGAGGATTACGAGAAGCGGTTCTCGCGGCTGCACCAGCACATCAGGCAAGGCGATTGCTAYCAGGGCAATCTGACCTTTCCGGTGCAGGCGCAATGGTCCGGCGATCCGCTCGCCGCCTTCGATGCGCTGACCGAACGCCAGCCGGTGAAGTATGGCGCGCTGGTGGCGCTGGGTGACCCGATCGTGCTGTCGCGCTCGCCCGAACTGTTCTTCGAGATCGATGCCGCGGGGATGATCGAGACCCATCCGATGAAAGGTACGGCACCGCGCGGTGCGACCAAAGCCGAGGACGAGCGGCAGAAGACCTTCCTGCGCAATGACGAAAAGAACCAGGCCGAGAACCGGATGATCGTCGACCTCCTGCGCAACGACATCTCGCTGATCAGCGAGGTCGGCACCTTGGAGGTGCCGGAACTGTTTCGCATCGAGACCTACCCGACCGTCCACCAGATGGTGAGCGACGTCAGGGCGAAGCTGCTGCCGGGGCTCTCGATCCGCCAGATCCTTGCAGCACTCTTTCCCTGTGGCTCGATCACCGGCGCGCCGAAAATCCGCGCCATGGAAATCCTGCACGACCTGGAGGGCACGCCGCGCGATGTCTATTGCGGCGCCATCGGCTGGATTGCACCTGGCGGCACGATGCGCTTTTCCGTGGCGATCCGCACCATCTCGCTCTTTGCCAGCGGCGAGGCCGTTTACAATGTCGGCGGCGGCATCGTCTTCGATTCGACGCCTGAGGAGGAGTATCAGGAGTGTCTGCTCAAAGCCCGCTTCGCGACGGGGACACCGCCGATTTCGAGCTGATCGAGACCATGCGCTGGCAGCCCGAGACTGGCTTCCTGCGCTTCGATCGCCACCTTGCGCGCCTCTATGGCTCGGCTGCGGAGCTTGGCTTCGCCTGCGATCCGCAGGGAATGGGCGCGGTGCTGGGCAACGCCATCGACGGCTCCCGAACCGCCATGCGCACGCGGCTCGCCTTGGCGCGCAACGGCGAAGCCACCGCCTCGGCGCAACCCTATGAACCGCTCACCGCCGACAAGGTCTGGATACTACGGCTGGCGCGGACGCGGCTTGATTCCGGCGACACGCTGCTGCGCCACAAGACCAGCCGGCGGCAGCTCTACACACACGCCCGTTCCGAATATCTCGTCACCCAGGCCGACGAGGTGATCCTCGCCAATGAGCGTGGCGAAATCTGCGAAGGCACCATCACCAATGTCTTCGCCGATTTCGGCGATGGCGTGCTGGCAACGCCCCGGCTCGATTGCGGCCTGCTGCCTGGCGTATTGCGCGCCGAGCTTCTGGATGAAGGCCGGGCGCAGGAAGCGATCTACAGCTATGACGATCTGAAGTCGGCCAAGGCAGTCTTTGTCGGCAATTCGCTGCGCGGCTTGATCCCCGCAAGGCTGGCGTGACCAGGAGAATGCCATGTTCGTCGTATCGCTGAACTACAAGGTGCCGCTGACCGAGATCGACCAACTGCAGGCGGCGCATATCGAATGGCTGACGGCCTGCTATGCGGAGGGTGTCTTCATTGCCTCCGGGCCGAAGAAGCCGCGGACCGGCGGCGTCATCGTCGCGCAATGCCCGCGCGAGATCCTCGACGCCAGGCTGGCTGCCGACCCCTTCGCCAAGGCAGGCGCCGCGGACTACGATGTCACCGAATTCCTGGCCAGGATGACCGCCACCGGTCTCGACGCTTTTAAGGAAGCTTGAGCTTGGTCGAGGCCCTGCCCACCCATACCCCCTATGACGGCTCGTCGAAGCTGTTCAATATCGGCCTGAAGCCGCTCGACCCCGCAAACTGGATCGAGGTCGACAGCCATCTCCTGCCCTATCTCGCCGAGAAGCGCCGGCTTTATGCSGAMATYCCCGAMMRGGTYTTYGTCGARGAGGMCGGCACGCGCGACGCCCARCGKGAAGTGCTMGAMTTGCTCGGCGCGTATCTGCCGGAGCGCTTTCCGAACACCCATCGCCGCACCGATGCGGGCATCGAGGTCGTGGGCGCCGCGAACCACCCTGCTTTGCCTTCGGACCTTGCCGACGCGCCGCTGGTCGCAGCCTCGCTGCTGGTGCAGGAAGACCTGATCCTGATGCGCCGCGACGACAGCGGCTGGCGGCTCGCCGCCGGTTCCCTGTGCTTTCCCTCATCCTGGTCGCTCACCGAAAAATTCGGCAAGCCGCTGCAGCAGATCCACGAGCCCGTGCCGGGCTTCGGTCCGGGCACGCGCCCGGCCGCATTGATCAACCGCATGTTCGACGGCCTGCAGGGCCAGGCGGTCGAACGCTTCAACTGGTCGATCCAGGCCGACAATGCGCTCTACCATCCGCTGTCCAATGTCGAGCGCATCGACCGCGCCACCAACCGGCCGACACGCTTCCCCGACGGAGACGTCAAAGCGCATGCCTTCATCCGCGTCGAGCGTCAGACGCTGCGCAAGCTGCCGTCCTCACGCGACATCCTGTTCACCATCCGCATCCATCTCGACCCACTTGCCGTACTGGCGCGGCACCCCGACCGGGCGACCCTCGCAGTGTCCTTTGCCGCCCAGCTCGAAGCGCTTGATCTCGACCAGCTCGACTATAAGGGCCTGACATCAGACCGCGACCGGCTGATCGAACTTTTGAACACGATGACGCGCTGAGCCACGCTACAGGCTGCCCGCCAGGAAATCGACGAATGTCCTTGCCCTGGCGCTCGCCTTGCGTCCGGCAGGAAACAGCGCCCACAGTTCAACAGGTGGCAGCGCCCAGTCGACCAGGATCGGCCGCACAGCGCCGCTGCGCAGGTCCCGGTCGAACATCCATTCGGAGCCGACCGTGAAGCCGATGCCGGCAAGCACCGCCTCACGCACTCCTTCGGCCGACGTCACGCGCAGCCGCCCCTGCCCAGCAAGCGAAACCTCTTCGGCGCCTCGCCGGAACGTCCAGCGATTGGAGACGCCTGCCTGGACGAAAAGGATCGCCTCGTGCCGCGACAGCTCATCCGGCGCCATGGGTTCGCCCTCGCGCGCGAGGTAGGAGGGTGCCGCCACCACGAGACGACGACAGGTGGCGATCTTGCGCCCGATATGAGCGGCGGCGAAGCTTTCACCCAGACGCAGCATGACATCCACCCCTTCCTCGACGAGGTCGACATTCCTGTCGTCCATCGCCACCTCGACGTCGAGCTTCGGGTGAGCGTCCAGAAAGGCTTTCAGCCGCGGCACGACATGCAGGCGGCCGAAGGTTACGGAAGTGCCTATGCGCAGCAAACCGGTGAGTGCCGCCGCCGCGCCCCGCGCCGCGTTCTCGGCTTCGTCGGCTTCATCGACCGCACGTTTGGCGCCTTCGTAGAAACCCAGGCCGGCGTCGGTCGGCGACAGACCTCGGGTGGTGCGCGACAGCAGCCGCACGCCGAGCCGTTCCTCTAGCTGCGCGATCGCCTTCGAGACGGCAGGCTGCCCGACGTGCAAATGCCGTGCGGCGGCCGAGAACGAACCGGTTTCGACGACCCGTATGAAGGTGTTCATCGCTGCCAGCCGATCCATCTATTCTCTCCAGGAATTAGTTATATGGCAATTATCGATCTACCTGAATGATTTTGGAATAGCCAATTGCCCTGATGTCAAATCCATCCAGCTATTCGGAGAAACAAAATGGGCAAGCTCAAGAACAAGGTCGCCATCGTCACCGGCGCCGCGCGCGGCATCGGTGCGGGCATCGCTAAGCGGTTGGCGGCGGAAGGCGCCGCCGTCGTCGTCAACTACGCCACCAGCCATGAAGCCGCCGAACGCACGGTGAAGGAGATCGTCGCCAGCGGCGGCAAGGCGACCGCGGTTCAGGGCGATGTGGCCGAGGCCGCCGATGTCGAAAGAATTTTCGAGGCTGCAACGATCGCATTCGGCAAGCCAAGCATTCTGGTCAACAATGCCGCCACGGCGGTCTTCGGCGCCTTCGAGGAAGCGAGCGAGGCGGACTATCGCCGGTTGTTCGACACCAACGTGCTGGGCACCATCCTGACCATCAAGGCGGCGATGCGGCACTTCCCTAAGAGCGGCGGCAGCATCGTGAACATCGGCACGATCAGCAGTTGGAACCCGGTGCCAAACACCAGCCTCTATTCCGCGAGCAAGGCGGCGATCGACACGCTGACCCTCAGCCTGTCGAGGGAACTTGGGTCGCGCAATATCCGGATAAACATCGTGGCGCCCGGCTACACCCATACCGAAATGACCGAGGGCATGGTTGGCACCGATTTCGGCAACATGCTGATTGCCGGCGTCCCACTTGGTCAGCGCTTCGGTAAGCCCGAGGACATTGCTCCGAGCGTGGCCTTCCTCGCCTCGGATGAGGCGGCCTGGCTGACCGGCGAGCGCATCAGCGCATCCGGAGGCGCTCGCTGATACAACGCCGGCTCAACATTCGCCATCGGGCAGGCCGCGGCCTCCCGATGGCATCGACGAACGCCTCCGACACGGGCCAGCCCGAGCGTTTTCGCTGCTTTTCCCTTTATTGTGACAATGATCTATGGTTTGTCGCGCGGCGGCCAGGCKGCCGTKGTGAAGCGTTGTYCGAAGGAGTGCTCGATAAAATGGCGAMTGAAAAYTGGCCCGTTTACGGTGAGATCACCGGCCCYGTKGTGATGATCGGCTTCGGCTCGATCGGACGGGGAACGCTGCCGCTCATCGAACGCCATTTCAAGTTCGACAAGTCGCGCATGACGGTCCTCGACCCACGCGATACCGACCGCAAGCTGCTCGACGAGCGCGGCATCGCCTTCGTCCAGGAAGCGGTGACCGAGAAGAACTACAAGAAGCTTCTGACGCCGCTGCTGACCAATGGCGGCGGCCAGGGCTTTTGCGTCAATTTGTCGGTCGATACCGGCTCGGTCGACCTGATGCGCCTCTGCCGCAAGCTCGGCGTGCTCTACATCGACACCGTCGTCGAGCCGTGGCTCGGCTTCTATTTCGACGCCAAGGCCGACAATGCCAGCCGCACCAACTATGCGCTGCGCGAGGCGCTGATCAAGGAAAAGCACGACAGGCCGGGTGGCGCCACCGCCGTCTCCACCTGCGGTGCCAACCCCGGCATGGTCTCGTGGTTCGTCAAGCAGGCGCTGGTCAATCTCGCCGCCGATCTTGGCCTCGAATTCTCGGAGCCCGCGCAGGAGGACCGCGAGGGCTGGGCCAAGCTGATGAAGAAGGCCGGCGTCAAGGGCATCCACATCGCCGAGCGCGACACCCAGCGCGCCAAGAAGCCGAAGCCGATGGATGTGTTCTGGAACACCTGGTCGGTAGAGGGCTTCATCTCCGAGGGCCTGCAGCCGGCCGAACTCGGCTGGGGCACGCATGAGAAGTGGATGCCGAAGAACGGCAAGAAGCACAAGCACGGCTCCAAGGCCGCGATCTATCTGGAGCAGCCCGGCGCCAACACGCGCGTGCGCTCCTGGTGCCCGACACCAGGCCCGCAATACGGCCTGCTGGTGACGCATAACGAGGCGATCTCGATCGCCGATTTCTTCACCGTGCGCTCCAAGAAGGGCAAGGTCCAATACCGCCCGACCTGCCACTACGCCTATCACCCCTGCAACGACGCGATGCTGTCGCTGGACGAGATGTTCGGCGCCGCCGGCAAGCCTCAAGCTGTGCACCATGTGCTCGACGAGAACGAGCTGGTCGACGGCGTCGACGAGCTCGGCGTCCTGCTCTACGGTCACGACAAGAATGCCTACTGGTACGGCTCGCACCTCTCGCTCGCCGAGGCGCGCAAGCTGGCGCCCTATCAGAACGCCACCGGCATGCAGGTCACCTCSGCRGTKCTRGCCGGCATGGTCTGGGCSCTGGAAAAYCCGSAKGCCGGCATCGTCGAGGCCGACGAGATGGACTACARRCGCTGCCTGGAAGTGCAATCGCCCTATCTCGGACCGGTCGAAGGCCATTACACCGACTGGACGCCGCTCGACAAACGCCCGGGGCTCTTCCCGGAGGACCTCGACCGCAGCGATCCGTGGCAATTCCGCAACATCCTCGTCCGATAGCACGCAGCAGAACACGCCTCCCTGCCTTGCAATCGCCCGGAAATCGGGCGATTGAAGGCATGCGGACTGAGGAGAGGATTTTCATATGAACATTGCGCGCAAGATTGTTTCGATGAGCGTTGCAGCAGTTGCGTTGGCGGGGCTTACTGCCTGTACGACCAGCGGCCCCAGTGAGCCGCCGATGGCAGCGGCGCCGAAAGGCGTCGAAGGCTCGTGGATCGACGGCACGGGCAAGGCGCTTTCGACATTCAACGGCGGAAAATACAAGACTGTTTCCGCCGAAACCGGAGAGCCGTTCGCCGAGGGCACTTACGCCATGACCGGCGCCACATCGCTCGAGATCACCGGCACCTCGTTGATCCGCCACACGCAGATCAACACCAACTGCCTGATGGTGTCCATCAATCAGCTCAACTGCACGGACTCGGCCGGCAAGAACTTCGTGTTTACGCGTCGTACTTGAACCAACGCCGATCAGGCATAAAGATTGGGACGGCGGCCACTGGCCGCCGTCCTTTTTTGCGCCGGCAAAATCTTCCGGTTTTGCGCTCGCAAACAACCCCCGGGCATTTCCGCTTGCGTCAGCCGGAACGCGATGGGAACATGGTCAAAACGCTGGCTGTTATACCCCAGTCAAGCAAAGGCGCTAAACGCCTCTGGTCAGCCTACCGGGAGACGAAGATGAAGAAGCTTGCCGCCATTGCCGCCCTGTCCGTATCGACGCTTGGCCTGTCGGCCGGCGCATCCTTTGCCGACTACACACTGAACATTTTGCATTTCAATGATTGGCACAGCCGCATCGAAGGCAACAACAAATATGAATCGACCTGTTCGGCCGACGAAGAGACCAAGGGCGAATGCATCGGCGGCGCCGGCCGGCTGATCACGGCGATCGCCCAGGAACGCAAGAAGCTCGAAGGCCAGAACGTGCTGCTGCTCAATGCAGGCGACAGCTTCCAGGGATCGCTGTTCTACACCACCTACAAGGGCRCCRYGGARGAGGARTTCCTCAAYCAGATCAAGCCCGACGCGGTGACGCTCGGCAACCACGARTTCGACGAYGGCGAGAGCGCGCTGGTGCCTTACCTSGACAAGGCGAAGTTCCCGATCGTCAGCGCCAATGTCGTRCCCAACGACAAGTCYGGCGCGGCMRGCAAGATCAAGCCGTCGATTGTCGTCGAGGTCGGCGGCCAGAAGATCGGTATTATCGGTGCCGTGACCAACGACACGCCCGAACTCGCTTCCCCCGGCCCCAACATCGCCATCGCGGACGACGTCAAGTCGATCACCGCTGAAGTCGAGAAGCTGAAGGCACAAGGCGTCAACAAGATCATCGCCGTGACCCATATCGGCTATAACAGGGAGCGCGACGTCATCGCCAAGATCCCGGGCATCGACGTCGTCGTCGGCGGCCACAGCCACACGCTCTTGTCGAACACCGATCCGAAGGCGGCAGGCCCCTACCCGACGATGGTCGACAACCCCGACGGCTACAAGGTGCCGGTGGTGCAGGCGGCGTCCTATTCGAAATATCTCGGCGAGTTCAAGATCGTGTTCGACGACAATGGCGTCGTCAAATCCGCCAGCGGCGACCCGATCTATCTCGACAAATCGATCACGCCCGATCCCGCCGTGCTCGCCCGCATCAAGGAGCTCGGCGCGCCGATCGAGGCCCTGAAGAACAAGGAAGTGGCCGAGACCACCGACGTCATCGACGGCAGCCGCGAGAATTGCCGCACCAAGGAATGCGCGATGGGCAACCTCGTCTCCGACGCCATCCTCGACCGCGTCAAGGGACAGGGCGTCGAGATCGTCATTTCCAATGGTGGCGGCCTGCGCGCTTCGATCGACAAGGGCACCGTCACCATGGGCGAGGTGCTGACCGTCCTGCCGTTCCAGAACACGCTGGCGACCTTCAAGATTTCCGGCAAGGACCTGGTGGCAGGTCTCGAAGGCGGCCTCAGCCAGATCGAGGACGGCGCCGGCCGCTTCCCGCAGGTTGCGGGCCTCAAATATTCCTTCGACAAATCGGTCGCGCCCAATGCCGGCCGCGTCAAATCCGTCGAGGTGATGGAGAACGGCGCCTGGACACCGATCAATCCCGACAAGGACTATCTCGTCGCCACCAACAACTATGTCCGCCAGGGTGGCGACGGCTACAAAATCTTCGCCGAAAAGGCCAAGAACGCCTACGACTACGGTCCGGGCCTYGARCARGTGGTSGCCGACTATCTCGGCGCSCACMRRCCCTACACGCCMAARCTCGACGGCCGCATCACCGAGATCGCCGCSACRGTYGCGGCGGCGCCTGCCGCCGAGCCTGCCAAGCCRGCCGAACCGGCAAAGCCCGCGGATGCGGCTCCGGCAATGCCCGCATTGCCCGCCAACTCGGGCGATATCGCCAACACACCACCGGCCATATCGACGGAGGCAGCGCCTCCGCCACCGGCCCCGCCGGCTCCAGCGGCTCCAGCACCTGCACCAGCCGAGCCGGCAAAACCGGCAGAAGCGGCACCAGCGGCACCGGCACCGGCGCCGGCAGAACCCGCGAAGCCAGCCGAAAGCAGCCATGTCATCGTTGCCGGCGACACCTATTGGGATCTGGCCAAGAAGGCCTATGGCGACGCGACGAAGTGGAAACAGATCTATGACGCCAACAAGGGCCAAAGGCCCCACCAGCTCAAGCTTGGCGCGACGCTGACCATCCCGGCCAAGTAATCTCGCTTCGCCTTTTCAGGAATGAAACCCGCCTGGGAAACCGGGCGGGTTTTGCGTTTTCGGCCTAAGGTGCGGCCAGACGCGGCATTGAAAGCCCGCGCAAGATGGTTAGGTTCGCGTCTCCTGGAGAAACCCGTATGACGCTTTCCACCCCTGTCGATCCCAAAGCCGCGAAAGCCCTCGGCCCGCAGCCGGCCGGGCATCCGCCGGTCAAGACTGGCAAGATCGGCGTCATGCTGGTCAATCTCGGCACGCCTGACGGCACCGATTTCAAGCCGATGTGGCGCTATCTCCGCGAATTCCTGTCCGATCCGCGCGTCATCGAGCTCAACAGGGCGATCTGGTATCCGATCCTCTACGGCCTGGTGCTCACCACGCGGCCGAAGAAGTCGGGCGCCAACTATGCCCGGATCTGGAACCGGGAGAAGAACGAGTCGCCGCTGCGCACCTACACCCGCGCCCAGGGCGARAAGCTGGCCGAGGCGYTGCGCGACCTGCCCGATGTCGTCGTCGACTGGGCGATGCGCTACGGCAATCCTTCGACCGCCAGTGTCACTGAGAGGCTGGTGGCACAGGGCTGCGACCGTATTCTTTCGTTCCCTCTCTATCCCCAGTATTCGGCAACCACGACGGCAACCGCCAACGACCAGCTGTTTCGCGCTTTGATGAAGATGCGCCGCGCGCCTGCCGTCCGCAGTGCGCCGCCTTACTATGACGAGCCGGTCTACATCGAGGCGCTGGCACGTTCGATCGAGCAGCATCTGGCGACGTTGGATTTCGAGCCGGAGGTGGTCATCACCTCCTATCACGGCATCCCGAAGCCCTATTTCGAGAAGGGTGATCCCTATTATTGCCACTGCCAGAAGACGACRCGKCTGTTGCGTGAACGGCTGGGYTGKGATGACAAGAAACTGATCATYACCTTCCAGTCGCGYTTCGGCGCRCAGGAATGGCTGCARCCCTAYACMGACAAGACRGTKGARAARCTGGGCMAGGACGGCGTGAAGTCGATCGCCATCGTCAATCCCGGCTTTTCCGTCGACTGCATCGAGACGCTGGATGAGATCGGCCGGGAAGTGGCCGAGACTTTTCATCACGCCGGCGGCAAGAACTTTGCCCACATCCCTTGCCTCAACGACAGCGCCGAAGGCATGGCGGTGATCGAGGCGATGGTGCGGCGTGAACTGTCCGGCTGGGTCTAGGAGAAATTCCAGGAAAAGTGTGAACGGTTTTCCGTCCGGAATTTCGTCAACCAGAGAGTTAGAGCGGCTTGCCGCTCTAACACCGGAACAACGCTCGCTTCGGGGCGTTGAACGGCACCCTCCGGAGAACTTGATGCCCCGCAAACTCGACCTCAGAACTGGCCGGCCCGTCTGGTCCGCCTATCGCGCCCCTGCCGTGCCGACGTCGGCACTGACCCGCGACGCCAAGACCGACGTGCTGATCATCGGCATGGGCATCAGCGGCGCCATGATGGCCGAGGCGCTGACGGCGGACGGCCATGCGGTGATCTGCATCGACCGGCGCGGGCCGCTGAAGGGCTCGACGCCAGCGACCACAGCACTGGTGCAGTTCGAAATCGACCAGCCGCTTTCGACGCTCTCGAAGATGATCGGCAAGACCTCTGCGCAACAGGCCTGGCGACGCTCGCGGCTAGCCGTGACCAATCTTGCTGGCCGTATCGCGGAACTTGGCATCAGCTGCGGCCCAAATCGCACCCAGTCACTCTATCTGGCAGGCACGGTGCTGGGTCCGTCGGAACTGCGGGAGGAAGCCGACGCGCGACGGCAAGCTGGCATCAGGGCGACCTATCTCACGCCGGCGCCGCTGGCCGAGCGATACGGCATCGACCGGGAAGGCGCCATCCTCAGCCACGACAACATCGCGCTCGACCCGCGCAAGCTGACAGCCGGGCTCCTGCTCGAGGCTCTGGAGCGCAAGGCGCGCTTCTACGCCCCCGTCGAAGCGACGGCGATCAAGGACAGTGCCGACGAGGTGGTTGTCACCACAAAGGACGGTCCGACCATTACGGCGCGACATGTCGTTTTGGCCACCGGCTACGAACTGGTCGACATCGTACCGGCAGCCGCCCACCAGATCATCTCGACCTGGGCGATCGCGACGCGCCCGCAGCCCCAAAAACTCTGGCCGGGTGCGGCGTTCATCTGGGAGGCGTCGGATCCCTACCTCTACATGCGCGCGACGGCCGACGGCAGGGTCATTTGCGGCGGCGAGGACGAGGATTTTGTCGACGAGACGCGGCGCGATGAACTGATTGCCGACAAAAGTGCCCGCATTGCCGAGAAGCTAAACCTGATGTTTCCGCATCTCGACGTAAGGCCCGAATTTGCCTGGRCCGGCTCCTTCGGCACCACGWCCACCGGYCTACCCTATMTCGGCGCSMTCCCCMGGCATCCCTGCATYCATGCSGTGATGGGCTATGGCGGCAATGGCATCACCTTYTCGCAGATCGCYTCCGAGATYGTCTCGGCTTCGATCAAGGGACTTGCAGACACGGATGCAGAGCTGTTCGCCTTCAACCGGTGAGTGCAAACCGACAAACAATCCTTCATCACCTGATTGTAACGCGCCTGAAACACACTTAAGTCTTTGGTGAAGTCGGCTGCGCGGGAACGGCTCTCGCGGTCCGCTTCTGAGGGAGAGCCAAATGGGTTTCGGTGGTTTTGATATTGCGATTGGTGCACTTGCGCTTCTGGTACTGGTGCTTCTCATCAAAGGCATCAGGACTATTCCGCAAGGCTACAATTATACGGTGGAGCGTTTTGGCCGTTACACCAAGACACTGAGCCCGGGCCTCAATTTCATCTTCCCGTTCGTCGACCGCATCGGCGCCAAGATGAACATGATGGAGCAGGTGCTCGACGTTCCAAGCCAGGAGATCATCACCCGCGACAACGCCATTGTCGGCGTTGACGGCATCGCCTTCTTCCAGATCCTCAACGCAGCGCAAGCCGCCTACCAGGTTTCCGGTCTGCAGAACGCCATCCTCAACCTGACGATGACCAACATCCGTACCGTGATGGGCTCGATGGACCTCGACGAACTCCTGTCCAACCGTGATGCCATCAACGAGCGGCTGCTGCGGGTCGTCGACGAGGCGGCGCATCCGTGGGGCATCAAGATCACCCGCGTCGAGATCAAGGACATCAACCCGCCGGCCAACCTCATCGAATCGATGGGCCGCCAGATGACCGCCGAGCGTAACAAGCGCGCGCAGATCCTGGCCGCCGAAGGTCTCAAGCAGTCGCAGATCCTCGAAGCCGAAGGCCGCAAGGAAGCCGCCTTCCGTGACGCCGAGGCCCGCGAGCGCTCGRCCGAGGCCGAAGCCCGCGCCACCCAGGTGGTGTCGGAAGCGATTTCCAAGGGCGATGTACAGGCGCTGAACTACTTCGTTGCGCTGAAATACACCGAAGCACTTGGCAGAATCGGCACGGCCACCAACAGCAAGATCGTGCTGATGCCCTTCGAGGCGTCATCGCTGATCGGCTCGCTCGGCGGCATTGGCGAGATCGCCAAGGAAGTCTTCCGCAGCGAGGGCACGACCGGCGCGCAACGCCAGACCGCTCGCCCGCCGGTCGTGCGTCCAACCGACAATTGATGTCTCCAACAGAGGAGAACGCCATGCTCGACCGCATCGTTTCCGAACTCGGCCCGTGGAACTGGATGGTTCTCGGCTTCGTCCTGCTGGTGATGGAAGTTATCGCGCCCGGCATCTTCATGCTGTGGATCGGCATCGCCGCGCTTCTGATCGGCGCCGCTTCGCTGCTGCTCTGGGATGCCGGTTTCTGGACCTGGCAGGTCCAGGTCCTCACCTTCCTGGCGCTGTCGCTGGTCTCGGCCTTTGTCGGCAAGAGGCTGGTCGGCAGCCGCAATGATCCGACCGACCAGCCGCTGCTCAACCGGCGCGGCGCGCAGATGGTCGGCCGCATGGCGACGCTTGCCGAACCGATCGCCAACGGCCGCGGCCGCATTAAGCTCGGCGACACGCTATGGCGCGTCTCCGGTCCGGACCTGCCGGCCGGCACGCAGGTTCGCGTGACAAGTGCGGCCGATACGGACCTGGAACTGACGGTGGAACGGGTCTAAGCGGCGCCAATGCGCAGCAGGTCATGGAAGTGAACCACGCCTAGCGGCATGTTGTTCTTGGTCACCACCAGCGCGCCGATATTGTACTCATTGAGCAGCGCGATCGCCGTGCCGGCAAGCGTCTGCGGGTCGACCGTCTTGGGCGTGCGGGTCATCACCTCGTCGACGATGACGTCGGCCAGGTGGCGGTGCAGGTTGCGCGCGACATCGCCGTCGGTGATGATTCCGGCCAATTCGCCATTGGTGTCGACGATCAGCACGCAGCCGACCTTCTTCTGTGACAGCGTCATCACCGCTTCCGGCATCTTGGTGCCGAGAAGCGCCAGCGGAATCTGGTCGCCCACCCGCATGATCTCGGAGACCAGTGTCAAATTGGCGCCGAGCTGGCCGCCGGGATGGAAGGTGCGGAAATGGTCCGGCGTGAAGCCGCGCGCCTCGAGCAGCGCGATCGCCAGCGCATCGCCGATGACCAGTTGCAGTAATGTCGATGTCGTCGGCGCCAGGCCGTGCGGGCAGGCCTCCGGGGTGCGCGGCAAAAGCAGCACGACGTCGGCCGCACGCGCCAGCGCCGATGTCTCCCCAGCGGTTATGGCGATAAGCGGAATGGAGAAGCGCCTGGAATAGGCAATGATGCCCTTGAGTTCGAGGCTTTCGCCCGACCACGACATGGCGATGATGGCATCGTCCTTGGCGATCATGCCGAGATCGCCATGGTTGGCCTCGACGGGATGAACGAAGAAGGCCGGTGTGCCTGTAGAAGCCAGCGTCGCCGCGATCTTCGAACCGATATGGCCGCTTTTGCCGACGCCGGTGACGATCAGCCGGCCTTCGATCTTCGAGATCATGTCGACGGCCTGCGCGAAAGGCGCGGCCAGCCCGTTCTCGAGCGATTCGGCCAAGGCGGCGATCCCGGCCTGCTCGGTTGCCACCGTTCTCAGTGCCGAATCAATCGACGCTTGCCTGTCCAGGGGCTTCTTATCCAAGGATTTCGCATGCATGGGTGATGCGATTAGCGCTTTGCCGCCCGCCTGTCCAACAGAAATGGCTGTGGCGCCCTGGGGGCAGAGACCTCGGACGCGCCGCTCGATCCCGCAAACAGCGGCACTTTAACCGGATGAACGATCGCTGCCTCAACCCTCCGTTAACCATCCCCATTTACGGTTCGGTAAGTATGGCGCGCATAGCGCCGCGCAAGCAGTGGTGGCGATGTCCGGGGCTCAGCCAGAAAAATCGAGAGGACGACAGGGCAAGGCGGTCTGCGCCCTGCTGCTGGCGACCAGCATGCTTGCCTTGCTGCGCCCGAGCGCCCTTCATGCCCAGGAAACCGAGCTGCGCGGCGAGGTTTCCGACTCGGCGATCCTGTCCGACCAGCAGCGCAAGGCAAGGCAGCTCGCCCTTGCCACCCAGGGCCAGCAGACACCGGCCAACGCCGCGCAGGACAATACGCCGCCGCCCACCTATTTGCCGGCCAGCGCAGGCGCCGTCCCCGACGACACCGGCACCGATGCCGCCACCGGCAGCGTTTTCGATCCACCGCAGGCGACCGACGACACGGCCACCGACAATGCAACGCCGCCCAAGCCTCGCCGCCGCCCATCGAGCGCCAGGCAGAACGCGACGGATCAGGACAAGGCCAAAGCGGGCATCAAGACGGCCGACAAGTCKAAAAAGAAGAAAAAAACGACGGCTGCAGCCACCGACACCACCGCTTCAACGACGGCCTCGACGACGGACGCTGCCGGTACGACCGACGCTGATGAGGAGACGGCCAACCGCCGTGCCCTCACCGTCGACAGCGCTGACAGGCAGAAGCTCGACCCCGGCGCCGAGCGCACTGCTGCCATCGAAGGCCAGAACAAGAAAGCCGAAGAGGATCCGTTCGCGCCGACCGGCGTCAAATGGGGCTCCTTCATCATCCGGCCGTCGATCGAACAAGGGCTGACCGCCACGACGAATGGCGATTCGAGCAGTGCCGGCACATCGGCACTGCTGTCGGAGACGGCGCTGCGCTTTTCCGCCGTTTCCGACTGGCGTGAAAACTCCGCCACCATCGACGGCTATGGCCTGTTCCGCGAAACCGTGTTGGGCTACCCGGTTCACAATGCGCAAGGCCGCATCGAAGGCCAGCTCAATGTCGACCTCGATAACGAACTGCGCGCCATCGCCAAGCTCGGCTACGAAGCCGTGCCGGAATCCGCATCGTCGCCCGATGCCATTGCCGGCGTCAGCAGCCAGCCTCTGCGCCAGACGATCGACGGCAGCCTCGGCGTCGAAAAGCATGTCGGCAAGATGCAGTACACGCTGACCGGCGCGGTCTCGCACGACTTCTATGGCGACGCCGAGCTTTCGGACGGCACGTCGCTGTCGCAGAAGGATCAGGACAACACGCTCTACACAGCGACCTTGCGCACCGGTTACGAAATCTCTCCGGCCCTCACCCCGTTCACCGAAATCGAAATCGGCCGCCGCGCCTACGATCAGCGCATCGACAATGAAGGCTTCGAGCGCTCCTCGACGCGGCTCGGCGCCCGCGCAGGCCTGCAACTCGACATGGGTGAGAAGCTGTCGGGCGAATTCTCGGCCGGGTGGCTGAGGGAAGCGATCGACGACAAGAACCTGGACGCGATTTCGGGCGCCACCCTCAACGCCGACCTCAAATGGTCGCCGGAGCGCGGCACCACGATCGGCCTGACCGGCAAGACCACCGTCGAGACCACGACCACATCAGGGGAAAGCGGCGATATCCTCTACTCCGGCCGCCTGACCGGTGAACGCCAGATCCGTGCCAATCTGACCGCAAATGCGGCGCTCGGCCTCGACTGGCGCCACTATGTCGGCATCGATGGCCATGACCAGATCTTGAGTGCCGAGACAGGGCTGACCTGGTGGCTGAATCGCTATGCCGGTCTCACCACAAGGGTGAGGACCGAGAAGCTGACCAGCAACCTGCCCGGCCGCGACTACACCGCCAACAGCATCTATCTCGGCCTGAAAGTGCAGCGCTGAGGACGCCCGAGCTTCGTGGGGCCTAGAAGGTCGCCTCGCGGCGCTCCGACGGCTTCATCTCGTCGAGCAGCGTGCGGATGACGCCGGCCATGTTCTCGTTCATGTCGCTGCGCCACAGCGCGAAGGCGACATTGGCCTCGACAAAACCTTCCGGCGAACCGCAATCGAAGGTGCGGCCCTGATAATGGTAACCGTAGAAGGCCTGCTGCTTTTCCAGCTTCAGCATCGCATCGGTGAGCTGGATCTCGTTGCCGGCGCCCTTTTCCTGGCCTTCGAGGATCTTGAAGATTTCGGGCTGCAGGATGTAGCGGCCGTTGATGTAGAGGTTGGAGGGTGCCGTGCCGGTCTTCGGCTTCTCCACCATCTCGGTGATGCGGAAGCCGTGATGCGTATCCTCGCCGCGGCCGACGATGCCATATTTGTGGGCCTCTGCCGGGTCGCATTCCTGCACGGCGATGATGTTGTTGCCGGTTTCCTCGTAGAGCTCGACCATCGACTTCATGCAGCTCTTTTCCGACTGCATGATCATATCGGGCAGCAGAAGCGCGAACGGCTCGTCGCCGACCAGTTYGCGCGCGCACCAGACGGCATGGCCAAGGCCCATCGGCACCTGCTGGCGGGTGAAGCTGGTCTGCCCCGGCGCCGGCTGCAGCCGCTGCAGGCGGGCAAGCTGCTCGTCCTTGCCACGCTGGGCCAGCGTGTCGTAGAGCTCGAACTGGATATCGAAATGGTCTTCGATGACCGCCTTGTTGCGGCCCGTCACGAAGATGAAATGCTCGATACCGGCTTCGCGCGCCTCATCGACAACATACTGGATGACCGGCCGGTCGACGACGGTCAGCATCTCCTTGGGAACAGCCTTGGTGGCCGGGAGGAACCGCGTGCCGAGACCGGCGACCGGGAAAACTGCCTTGCGAACTCTCTTCATGCTTTCAATTATCCGTTTGCTGCCCGGCTCCGCAATCCCTGTATCGCGACATTTTCACGCCGGAATTGAAGATTACTGGAACGGGTGAGGGAAACTTCCACCGGTTAAAGCATCGAGGGTGTCTTTTCGTTCCAGGCGACACCTATGGTAAACTAATTCCTAACCCGGTTCGGCGATGAATGGTCTTTCCTGAGACAGAGAAGGAGGAAAAGATGTCCGTTCGCAATGCCGCAAAACGTTTCACCAGCGTCATGACGGCCGCCAGCCTCTCGCTCGCTCTGCTGATGCCTGCCGGACCAGCCTTCGCCGACGCCGGTTTCCGGCAATGGGTCGCCGGCTTCCGCGCCACCGCGGTGGCGGGTGGCGTTTCGGGCGCCGTTTACGACCAGGCTTTCCGGGACATCAAGGAGCCCGATCCGGTCGTGCTGGAAAAGGCACGCACCCAGCCTGAATTCACGGCACCCGCCTGGGATTATTTCGACAATCGCGTCCACGACCAGTCCGTCGCCGTCGGCCAGCAGATGGCCAAGAAATGGAAGCCTTGGCTGGACAGGATCGAGGCGCGGTTCGGCGTCGATCGCTACATCCTGCTCGCCATCTGGTCGATGGAATCGAACTATGGCGAGATCCTCAAGCGTGACGACATCATGCGCAATGTCGTGCGCTCGCTGGCGACGCTCGCCTATGGCGACCCGAAGCGGTCGAAATATGCCCGCACCCAGCTGGTCGCGGCGCTCAAGATCCTGCAGACCGGCGACATCGACGAAAGCCATTTGATGGGCTCCTGGGCCGGCGCCATGGGCCAGACCCAGTTCATTCCCACCAGCTACCAGCACTATGCCGTCGACATGGACGGCAACGGCAAGCGCGACATTTGGAATTCCATCCCCGATGCGCTGGCGACATCAGCCAATCTGTTGAAGAAGAATGGCTGGCAGGCCGGCAAGACCTGGGGCTACGAGGTCACGATACCGGCCGGAAAACTGCCCGCCGGATCGAAGACGCTGGCGCAATGGCAGGCGCTCGGCGTCGCCAGGGCCAACGGCAAGCCGTTCAAGTATCCCACCGACAAGGCAACGCTGAAAGTGCCGGATGGCCGTGGCGGGCCGGCCTTCCTGATGATCAGGAATTTTTCCGTCATCAAGGCCTACAACAATGCCGACAAATATGCCCTGGCGGTCGGCCTTCTTGCCGACGAGATCGCCGGCTCCAGTGGGCTCGTGCAGGACTGGCAGCGGCCCTTCACCAAGCTCTCCTTCGAGGAAAGGCAGGAGTTGCAGAAGCGGCTGTCGCAGCACGGGCTCTATGACGGCAAGTTCGACGGCAAGATCGGTGACGGCACGAAAACAGCCATCATGACCTATCAGGCAAAGGTCGGCTTGACCCAGGACGGCTATCCGAGCATGGAAGTGCTCAAATGGCTCAGACAAAAATAGGGCCTGTTACCGACTAGGGAGGAATGTTTGGTCTGGGCTAAGCGCATTGGGACGTTCGTTCGTCGCATGCCGGTGCTGATCCTGGCCATCGTCGTGCTCGCCGTTGCCGTCGCCGGAGCCTTCCATGCGCCGGCCATGGCGCAGGAGCAGCCGCAGCAAAATCGTGGATGGTCGTTGCGCGACCTTCTGTTTCCGCGTCGCAGCGAGCGCGTCGAGCCACCGCTCGACATCCAGAAGGCAAAGCCGAAGCCACGCAAACCCCGGGTCCCACGTGCACCCGTCGAACCACAAGTGCCGATAGTTGAGAAGGCGCCGGACGCTCGGACTGTGCTGGTGGTCGGCGACTTCATGGCGTCCGGCCTCGCCGAAGGCCTGGACACCGCCTTTGCCGACAATCCGGCCGTCCGGATCATCGTTCGCTCCAATGGTTCATCCGGCTTCGTGCGTGATGATTTCTACAACTGGCCCGAACAGATCAAATCGTTGATCGAGACCGAGAAACCGGCCGCGGTGGTCGTCATGCTGGGCTCCAACGACCGCCAGCAGATGAAGGTGGGGGATCTGCGCGAGCAACCCCGGTCGGAGAACTGGACCAAGGAATATGAACGCCGCACCGACGAACTCGGCAAGGCCATTGCCGACGCAAAGGTACCTTTCCTGTGGGTCGGCATGCCGGCCTTCCGCGTGCCGAAGATGACCTCCGACATGCTGGCCTTCAACGATATCTACCACCAGGCCGCCGAAAACCATGGCGGCGAATTCGTCGATGTCTGGGACGGCTTCGTCGACGAGAACGGTGCTTTCATCACCACCGGCCCCGACATGAACGGCCAGCCGGTGCGGCTGCGCGCCGATGATGGCATCAACGTCTCCAAGGCCGGCAAGCGCAAGCTCGCCTTCTACACCGAAAAACCGCTAGCCAAGATCCTCGGCCTGGCCGCACCCGGCAGCGTGGCTCCGGCGACAGCACCCGCGGGTGCCCCCGTCGAGGCACCGGCGCCGGCCGCCGCACCCATCGTCATCGACCGTACCGTACCGATGCTGCTCAGCGACCCGGCGCTCGACGGCGGCACCGAACTGCTCGGCGCCGCGCCGCCGGCAAAGGCCAATCCGGCTCTTCCCGGCGAAAGACTGGTGATCGAAGGCAAGGCGCCTCAGGCTTCGCCCGGTCGCGCCGACGATTTCGCATGGCCGCCGAAGGCGGAGCCGCCGGCGACGGCCGCGGCAGCCGACACGACGACGGCGATCACCCCTTAATAGCTTGGAGCTCTCCGAGACCGTACGGTCTCAGCGTGGCAGGACGCTCGTCCCCATCAGCGCCTCGTCGATCGAGCGCGCTGCCTGGCGGCCCTCGCGGATCGCCCAGACGACCAGCGACTGGCCGCGGCGCACATCGCCCGCCGCATAGAGCCGGTCGACGCTGGTCAGGTAGTCGCGGTCATTGGCCTCGACATTCCGGGAACGCCGGCTGTCGGTGGTGATCTTCATCTCGCCCTCCAACTCCTTCGCCACGCCAGCGGCCGCCGGTCCGGCAAAGCCGATGGCGATGAAGGCGAGATCGGCGCGGATGACGAATTCGGTGCCCGGGATCGGCTTGCGCTTGTCGTCGACCTCGCAGCATTTGACGCCGGTCAGCTGGCCTTCTTCGCCGATAAATTCGAGCGTCGCCACCTGGAACTCGCGCTCGGCGCCCTCGGCCTGAGAGGACGAGGTGCGCATCTTGGTCGCCCAGTAGGGCCAGACCGAAAGCTTGTCTTCCTTCTCCGGCGGCTGCGGGCGGATGTCGAGCTGGGTGACGCGCACCGCGCCCTGACGGAAGGCGGTGCCGACGCAGTCGGACGCGGTATCGCCGCCGCCGACGACGACGACATGCTGCCCGCCGGCGATGATCGGATGCGACGGCCATGCCACCGACTGGATCGGCTCGCCGCCAACGCGGCGGTTCTGCTGCACCAGATAGGGCATCGCATCATGCACGCCGCCGAGGTCGTCGCCCGGAATTCCGGCCGCGCGCGGCGCTTCGGAACCGCCGCAATAGAGCACGGCGTCATGTTCGGCGAGCAACTCGGCGACAGGCTTGTCGACGCCGACATTGACGCCGCAATGGAAGGTCACGCCCTCGCCCTGCATCTGCTCGATACGCCGGTCGATATAGTGCTTCTCGATCTTGAAGTCCGGAATGCCGTAACGCATCAGCCCGCCCGGGCGGCTTTCGCGCTCATAGACATGGACATCATGACCGGCGCGGCCGAGTTGCTGGGCCGCCGCCATGCCGGCCGGGCCGGAACCGATGATGGCGACCCGCTTCCCGGTCTTCTTCTCCGGCGGATAGGGCCTGATATGGCCAGTCTCATAGGCCTTGTCGGCGATCGCCTGCTCGACCGTCTTGATGGCAACCGGGATGTCCTCGAGGTTCAGCGTGCAGGCTTCCTCGCAAGGTGCGGGGCAGATGCGGCCGGTGAACTCCGGGAAATTGTTGGTCGAATGCAGGTTGCGGATCGCGTTGTCCCAGTCCCTGTTGTAGACGAGGTCGTTCCAGTCGGGGATCTGGTTGTGGATCGGACAGCCTGTCGGCCCGTGACAGAACGGGATGCCGCAATCCATGCAGCGCGCGGCCTGTTTCTCGACCTCCTTGTCCGACATCGGCAGCGTGAACTCGCGGAAGTGCCGGATACGATCGGAGGCCGGCTGGTACTTGTGCACCTGCCGGTCGATTTCGAGAAAGCCTGTTACCTTGCCCATGGTCCAGTTCCTGCTGTCCAGATGGTGCGGGTTTCGCCGCACCCGTTAACCTCTTGAGGCAGCCATGGCAASCTTGCGCCCGAGGTCAAATTGACGATGAAGATGGGCCGGGAAGCCTGGGCTCCCCGGCAATTCTCATAAGCCTATTCGGCCGCGACGCCCATGCGCATGCGTTCCATCTCGATCAGCGCACGGCGGTATTCGACCGGCATGATCTTGCGGAATTTCGGCCGGAACGTCGTCCAGTCGTCGAGGATCTCGCGGCCGCGCACCGAACCCGTGAAATGAACGTGGTTCGAGATCAGCTGGTAGAGCCGTTCCTCGTCATGGCTGGTCATGTCGCCCGAGACGTCGACGCGGCCCTTGTGGTCGAGATCGCCGCCATGGTGCAGCAGCCTTTCCATCAGATCGTCTTCTTCCGGCACCGGCTCCAGCTCGACCATCGCCATGTTGCAGCGTTCGGCGAAATCGCCCGCCTCGTCCAGCACATAGGCGACGCCGCCCGACATACCGGCGGCGAAGTTGCGGCCGGTCTTGCCGATGACGACGACGATGCCGCCGGTCATGTATTCGCAGCCATGGTCGCCGACGCCTTCGACGACGGCGGCGACGCCTGAATTGCGCACCGCGAAACGCTCACCGGCGACACCGGCGAAATAGGCCTCGCCCTCGGTCGCGCCATAGAGCACCGTGTTGCCGACGATGATGGACTCGGCCGCAACGATCTTTGCCTCTTCCGGCGGCCGGATGATGATGCGTCCGCCCGACAGGCCCTTGCCGACATAGTCGTTAGCGGCGCCGACGAGCTCAAACGAGATGCCACGCGCCAGGAAGGCGCCGAAGGACTGGCCGGCGGTGCCGGTGAGCTTCACCTGGATGGTGTCCTCGCGCAGGCCCTTGTGCTTGAAGCGCTTGGCGACTTCGCCCGACAGCATGGCGCCGGTCGAACGGTCGACATTGCGAATGTCGACCGCGATCTTGACCGGCTGCTTGCTCTCAAGCGCTGGCTTGGCCAGTTCGATCAGCTTGCGGTCGAGCACATCGTCGATCGGGTGCTTCTGCCGTTCGGTCCAGTGCACCGCTTCGTGCGGCGCATCGGGCTTGTAGAACATCCTCGAGAAGTCGAGCCCGCGCGCCTTCCAGTGCACGATCAGGTCGCGCTTTTCCAGAAGGTCGGTATCGCCGATGATCTGGTCGATATGCGTGAAGCCCATCTCGGCGAGCAGCGCCCTCACCTCTTCCGCGACGTAGAAGAAGAAGTTGATGACGTGCTCGGGCGTCCCCTTGAAGCGCTTCCGCAACACCGGGTCCTGGGTGGCGACGCCGACAGGGCAAGTGTTGAGATGGCACTTGCGCATCATGATGCAGCCGGCCGCGATCAGCGGCGCGGTCGAGAAGCCGAACTCGTCGGCACCAAGCAGCGCACCGATGATGACGTCGCGGCCGGTGCGCAGGCCGCCATCGACCTGCAACGCAACGCGTGAACGCAAGCCGTTCAGCACCAAGGTCTGGTGCGTTTCGGCAAGGCCCATTTCCCAGGGGCTGCCGGCATGCTTGAGCGAGGTCAGCGGCGACGCACCGGTGCCGCCATCGTAGCCCGAGATGGTGATGTGGTCGGCGCGCGCCTTGGCGACACCGGCCGCAACCGTGCCGACCCCGACTTCCGACACCAGCTTGACCGAGACGTCGGCCGCCGGATTGACGTTCTTCAGATCGTAGATCAGCTGCGCCAGATCCTCGATCGAATAGATGTCGTGATGCGGCGGCGGCGAGATCAGGCC
>NZ_JBFUGJ010000062.1:0-23160 GCF_056402975.1 Mesorhizobium sp. P3_A9
GCCGATGGCCGACGCGGTAGGTGGCAAAGCGCTGCCAGACGCCGGGGCTGACCTCCTGTCCGGCATATTCGATCACCAGCTTGCCGGCCAGCGGTATGCCGTTGACCTTCATCCGGCTCAGTGTTGCCTCAAGCGCCGGCTGGTCCGCGATCAACTCGAGCCCGGCCGAGAGGTGGTCGAACTCGTTGCGGATGAAGACGGGAAAGGAGTTCGGGCGTGGCCGGCTTTCGCAACGCCATGCCGAGAAGCGGTTGATACCCGCCGCATTCAAGGCTTTCAGCAGATCATGGCGGCCAAGCACATGGGCGGGATGGTTGAGAATGCGGGCGCCGCCGTCTTCGAGCCGGTTGGCGACCCTGGCAGCGAGTGTGATCTCGAAGTTCGAAAGCCGCTCATGATCCGTAAAGACCCAGGTGCCGGAGCGCAGTTCCCTCTGCCGGAAGAGGCGCTCGTAGCTCCAGTGGCGTGCATTGCCCAACTGATGAACCAGGTGCCGAACGGTATAGGCGTGGCTGCGCGTGGTGACGAAATTAATCAAGCGCCGTCCGGCGAACCGCCGTCCTCCTGCAGCGCCAGAATTCTTTTCGAGGAGCGCGACCCGGTCTTCGAACTCGTGAGAACCGACGCATAGAGGGCAAGGTTCAGTGTGACCGCGCGATCCAGCGAGAAATCTCGTACGCGCCGGCGCCCTCTTGCAACGAGCATTTCGCGTGCGCGGCCGTCGGCAAGCATCTGAAGCGTTCGCTCGACAAGCTCTTCGCTTCGTCCTTCGGGCACGAGCGCCAATGCTTCCGGACGACCGGCCACGTCAGTTACGCCGCCGACGGCATAGGCAACCGTCGGCACGCCGGCTGCCATCGCTTCGAGCAGGACGCTGCCGAACGCTTCACGTCTTGAGGGCAGGATCATGAGGTCGGATATCTTGAGCGCCTTCTTGACCTCGGCCGGTGAGACAAATCCGGTGATGGTCCACCAACCCTGTCGCGAGATCGCGGCGAGCGCCGCTTCAAGCTTGCCTCGATCGGGGCCATCTCCGCAGATGAGAAGGAACACGCCTTTTTCGGACAGGCGCTCGACAAGAGCGGGCAAATCCTGCCAACCCTTTTCTGCACTGATACGGCCGATAAAACTGACGATTGGTCGCCTGTCCGGGATGCCGTGATCGCCGCGAAAGACCCGAAGCGCCTCTGGAGCGATCGGGCGCTGGAAAGCTTCAAGGTCGACGGCGTCGGGGATCACGTCGACGCGCGAGGCATGAAACCCCAACGCGCCCGCCGCGCTCCGGCCATATGACTCGGTCAGCGCAACCACCCGGGTTGCCGACTTCAAGGCCATCCGTTCGATCCAGCGAGTGACGTCATATGGTTTGCCCTCGAGCCGGAGCGCATCCCGAAACCCGGACCACAAAGGCGTGTTCATCGAAACGACAAGCGGTATCTTCAGTCTGCCGACAATGATGGCGATGATCCTGCACCAGATCGAATGGTTGAAATGGATGTGGACGACATCGTAGCGACCCCGGGCGCGAAGCAGCTCCGGTATCGCGCCCAGAAACCAGCTGAAGCAGAGCATTGGGCCGGCGAGGAACGCGGGCAGCCAGAAACCTGTGCATTTGACCCGCATCGCTGGGGATAGTTGCACGTGCCTCGGGCTGCCGGGAATATAACTGGTCAGGATCGTCTGGCTTGCGCCGGCCTTGTCCATGCCTTGCGCGATCGTCCATGTCTGGTTCTGCAATCCACCGACCGGATCGAACGCAACCGGCCAGTTGCCGGGTCGGTAGAAATGCGGCGTGATCCGCAAGATCCTGAGCATGCTGTTGCCCGTCATCCGTCGTTCCAGCCATGCACGCAGGGCAGTGAGCGCCATTCGACGTCGAATCGCGACGCCGTGACAATCGTCCAAGACGGAATTCGCAGCATCCCCCATGCGGGGGATATTGTTACGTCAAATCCCGCGGCGGCAGAAGAGAAAACGCGCGACCATTTCTGGTGGCAGTGCGCCGCCGCTGGCGGCGAGGATCGCAATCACGTCTTGAACCGTGTTGCGGAATGATGCACATCGCGCCYCAATGACCAAAACAACAGCAGCTGGCATTCATCCGCTCGATCATCTGGTGCTGCCKACGCAGARCCTCGATGTGGCKCGAGCCCGGCTCACYTCGCTTGGCTTCGTCGTTGCCCCGACCGGCATCCATCCCTTTGGAACGGAAAACTGCTGCGTTTTCCTCGCCGACGGCACTTATCTGGAGCCGCTCGCAATCGGTAATGAACAGGCAGCGATCAAGGCCAGCGCCGAGGGGAATGTCTTCGTCGCGCGCGACCGCCTCTATCGCGAAAGCCGCGGCGATGAGGGATTTTCCGCGGTCGTTCTCGGCACGGACAATGCCGACACCGATCATGCGCGCTATGTCGAGGCCGGCCTGTCGGCAGGAGACACGCTGAGCTTTTCGCGCGCTTTCACCGACACGGCGGGCAAAAGCGACCTGGCGTCGTTCAAACTGGCCTTCGCCTCGGCCGGCGGCGCAACTGATGCGTTCCTCTTCGCCTGCCAGCGGATCAACGCACCGAAAGTGGACCGTACGGCTTTGCAGACCCACGCCAATGGCGCCACGGGCATTGTGGAGGTGGTGGCGGTCAGCGACCAGCCTGCCGAACAGATCAGGCTGATCTCGGTGGCGGTGAACGATCCTGCCGCCGACGGCGAGGCGTTTCTCCTGCCGAATGCAACCTTGAGCGTGCTTGATCCCAAATCCTTCACCGCCCGCTTTGGCATTCCGGCCGGGTCATCGACGAAACTTCGCTTCGCGGCGATCGTCTTTGCCGTCCGAAGCATCGATGTCACATCACGGCTGCTTGCAGCCAATTCCATCCAGCACGATATAGCGGGCAATGACATTGTCGTGCAGCCGGCATCCGGACAGGGCGCGGCTTTCATCTTCCGGGAGATCCCATGAACAAGCCCCTGATGCCCAATTCGGCCGTAACTGTCGGCAATGTCGTGTTCGACAACAATGCGGCTTTGGCGCTGATCGCCGGCCCGTGCCAGTTCGAATCGCGCCAGCATGCCTTCGACATGGCCGGCGCGCTGAAGGAACTGACCGGCAAGCTCGGCATCGGCCTCGTCTACAAGACGAGCTACGACAAGGCCAATCGCACCTCGCTGTCGGCAACGCGCGGCGCCGGCATGGATGCGGCACTTCCGGTCTTCGACGAACTGCGCAAGGAATTTTCGCTTCCCATTCTGACCGACGTCCACACTGAAGAACAATGCGCGATCGTCGCGCCGCATGTCGATGTGCTGCAGATTCCGGCCTTCCTGTCGCGCCAGACCGATATGCTGGTTGCCGCCGCGAAAACGGGCAAGGTGATCAACGTGAAAAAAGGGCAGTTCCTCGCACCCTGGGACATGAAGAACGTGGTCGCCAAGATCACCGGGTCCGGCAACGCCAATGTCTTGACCACCGAGCGTGGCGCATCCTTCGGCTACAACACGCTGGTGTCGGACATGCGCGCGCTGCCTGTTATGGCGGAAATCGGCGCGCCGGTGATCTTCGACGCCACGCATTCGGTGCAGCAGCCGGGCGGGCAGGGCGGTTCCTCGGGTGGCGAGCGGCGCTTTGTCGAGACCTTGGCCCGCGCGGCTGTCGCTGTCGGTGTCGCCGGCGTGTTCATCGAGACCCATCAGGATCCGGACAATTCAACGTCTTCCGATGGCCCGAACATGCTGCCGCTGAAGGATATGCCGGCTCTGCTCGAGAGGCTGATGGCATTCGATCGCATTGCCAAGGGCCGCTAAAGCGCCCTGAGGAACGCTGCAAGCGCCTGCATGTCAGTTGTTCTGGCCTGACCGCTTCATGACCGCCTCACGTCGATCGCGAAGACCGCATAATAGTCGACGCCCGGCATCGGCGCGGTGACGGTCAGGATCCAGCGCACATTGCCATGCTGGCGCTCGTAAACCGGCGGGCCGTTCGCGGGCAGGGCATCGGCCGGGATTGCAAAGGCGAAGGGGATGCCCACGCTCGACTGCACGGAACCACGCGGCACGGCGAGCTTTCCTCGTATCTGAGCTCTTCCTTGTAGGTCGATTTGTCCCCCGCGGTCGTATTCACGGCCGGTCCGCCGACGCGGTAGGTTCTGATACATCGCAATTTGACGACATAGTCACCGGAAGGAGCCAGATCGCGGCTCGACCGCAGCCGGCCTTCGAAGCGTCCGCCGGGTTTTGCCGGCCCCGCCTCCAGCGTCGTTGCGCCGAACTTGCGCACGCGCAATGTGTCACGCATCGCCTTCAGCAATGCGTAGAGCCCGATGACGGCAAACACGACCGGGACGAAGACCAGTGGATTGAATTCGCGGTCGTTAACGTTGAAGTTGAGGGGCAGCTCGAAATACCAGGGGATCAGGACGGCGATCAGCACCATGGCGCCGGCAAAGAAGTAGCCGCTGGACGCATTCGCGGCATTGGCATCGACCACAGGTGCCGGCGGCTGCGCCGCTGCTGGCTGCTGACTGCGCCTTCGGGCCATTGCCGCCTCACAAAACGACCGGACGCTCTCTCAATGCCACGCTGGACGGCGGCATGACAATGGCCCCGGCGGGGCCGCGCTTGTGGAAGCCATAGACCGGCTGTACGCTTGGCCGGCAAATGAGCTTTTTGGCAGGAGGAAGCCATGTCCGTCGCCCGCGTCACCGAAATCACCTCGTCGTCGAAGAAGAGCTTTCAGGACGCCATCGAAAAGGGAATCATGCGCGCATCGAAGACCCTGAAGAACGTCGAAGGCGCCTGGATCCAGGATCAGAAGATCGTCGTCGAGGACGGCAAGATCGCGGCCTATCGCGTCAACATGAAGGTCACCTTCATCCTGGCGGAATGACCTTCTGCCATCGAAAAAGTCGGGAACTTTCGATCCCGCACCTCATTGTCAAAGCAGAGTTCAACGACAACGAGGAGCAGATCATGACAACTCAGACAGGTCACACCGAAGCCATTGCAGCTTCGCGCGTCATCGGTACGTCGGTCTACAACACCGAAGGCGATAGCATCGGCAGCATCGAGGACATCATGCTCGACAAGACGTCTAACGGCATCATGTTCGCGGTGATCGGCTTTGGCGGCTTTCTCGGCATCGGCGAGAAGTATCACGCCGTTCCATGGGCAAGTCTCGATTATGACGAGGACAAGGGCGGCTATGTCGTGCCCTTCTCGAAGGAGCAGCTGAAGGCAGCGCCTGCTTATTCGATCAACGAACTGGCCGGCGCGGACGGCGAGACCGCGCGTGACGCGTCCTATGAATATTACAAGGTCACGCCCTACTGGCACTGACGCGACTACAAAAAGAAGGGCCTCGTTTCGACGAGGCCCTTTTGATTCAAGGCAATGCTATTCGCTGATGTGCAAGGCCGGCAAAGGCGCGAAAGCCTTCGGTGGCGATTGCTGAGTATCGCACGACGTCAGGAACGCCGCCGCGATCAGGAACAAACTCACGATACCGCTCAACTCGGACATGGCGAAACTCCTCCTGTTTCGCCCMGCGCGGCAATAGCCATAACCCGGAACGCGTGTCCGAGTGGCATGACTTATGATGACAGAAATTTGCGCTTCGTGAATCGGGCCGCCGGCACTATTCGGCCATGGCCGGATTGCCTTTTGCGTCGCTTTGGCTAAGACGGGCGCGACCTTTCGTCAGATCAATCGGGGACATCGCAATGACCGCCATCATCGACATTGTCGGRCGTGAAATCCTGGAYAGCCGTGGMAAYCCGACCGTCGAGGTCGAYGTSGTGCTCGAAGACGGCTCGATGGGCCGCGCCGCGGTGCCGTCGGGCGCCTCGACCGGCGCCCACGAAGCCGTCGAGCTTCGCGACGGCGGCGCCCGCTATCTCGGCAAGGGCGTGCTCAAGGCCATCGAGGCGGTCAATGGCGAACTGTTCGAGGCGATCGGCGGCATGGAAGCCGAAAACCAGATCCATATCGACCAGACGATGATCGAACTCGACGGCACGCCCAACAAGAGCCGGCTCGGCGCCAACGCCATTCTCGGCGTTTCGCTGGCGGTGGCCAAGGCCGCGGCGGATGCCTCTGGCCTGCCGCTCTATCGTTATGTCGGCGGCACCAAGGCGCACATCCTGCCGGTGCCGATGATGAACATCATCAATGGCGGCGCCCATGCCGACAACCCGATCGACTTCCAGGAATTCATGATCCTGCCGGTCGGCGCGCCAACGCTGCGCGAAGCCGTGCGCTGGGGTTCGGAAATCTTCCACACGCTGCGCAAGAAGCTGAAGGATGCCGGCCACAACACCAATGTCGGCGACGAGGGCGGCTTTGCCCCGAACCTGAAGAGCGCACCGGTGGCGCTCGATTTCATCATGGAATCAATCGAAAAGGCCGGCTTCAAGCCGGGCGAGGAGATCGCGCTCGGCCTCGATTGCGCCGCGACCGAGTTCTTCAAGGACGGCAATTATGTCTATGAAGGCGAGAAGAAGACGCGTGATCCCAAGGCGCAGGCCAAGTACCTCGCCAAGCTCGCGGCCGACTATCCGATCATCTCGATCGAGGACGGCCTSRCCGAGGACGACTGGGAAGGCTGGAAGTACCTGACCGACCTGATCGGCAAGAAGACSCAGCTGGTTGGCGACGACCTGTTCGTCACCAACACGGCGCGGCTGCGCGACGGCATCCGCATGGGCGTTGCCAATTCGATCCTGGTCAAGGTCAACCAGATCGGCTCGCTGACCGAAACGCTCGACGCCGTCGAGACCGCGCACAAGGCCGGCTACACCGCCGTCATGTCGCACCGTTCGGGCGAAACCGAGGATTCGACCATCGCCGATCTCGCCGTCGCCACCAATTGCGGGCAGATCAAGACCGGTTCGCTGTCGCGCTCCGACCGCATGGCCAAGTACAACCAGCTGATCCGCATCGAGGAAGAACTCGGCAAGCAGGCACGCTACGCCGGCAAGTCGGCGATCAAGGGCTGATCCGAAATACCTACTCGGACATTGTGCGAAGGGCGGGATCATTCCCGCCCTTTTTCATTTCGCGGGTCGCGAGGGCCAGTCTCCGTAACCGTCCGTTAAGCACAATGAGGTGAAAAAGGGTCCGGGTCGTTTGAGTTTGCGGCCATGGGGAATCGGTCATGTGGACGCGTCAGCACAAGCAGAGAAACACCGGGCGGCTGATCATYCCSTCGCTYTGCGTCCTGTTCCTGGCCTATTTCGGCTTTCACGCCTATCACGGCGARTTCGGCATCAATTCGAAATATCAGCTGGAAGCCCAGACGGTTGCGCTGCAGGCCCAGCTCGATGCCGTCAAGGCGCGCCGGATGGAGCTCGAACGGCGCGTCCGGCTCATGCATGACGGTACGCTGGAGAAGGACATGCTCGACGAGCAGGCGCGCAGGGCGCTCAATCTGTCCCAGGCTGATGAAATCACAATCATGTTGCCGGCTTCTGCGAAATAACTGACTTTCAGTTAATCGCCAATATTTTCAATGATTTTAATCGCTTAGGCGCATGCCAGCTATGCAAATTCGTCATGGCGCAACGCTCTGACGCGTGTTAGCCTTGCATAAATCGGTGGGGAGAGCTGATCTTCCCAGGGCAGATTTCATTCTGCCCTAATGTCCGCAAAGAGACGCAACAGGGAGTGATGCATGGCCACCGCAGCCAGAAAAGCGCCTGCCAAATCGAAATCCGACGGCAAATCAGGGCTTTCCGCGCCCAAGCCTACTGAATTCACCAAGGACGAAGAGCTTGCCGCCTACCGGCATATGCTGCTTATCCGTCGCTTCGAGGAAAAGGCCGGCCAGCTCTACGGCATGGGCTTTATCGGCGGCTTCTGCCATCTCTATATCGGCCAGGAAGCAGTCGTCACCGGCATGAAGATGGCGCTGATCGACGGCGACCAGATGATAACAGCCTATCGCGACCATGGTCATATGCTGGCGATGGAGCTTTCTCCGCGCGGCGTGATGGCCGAACTGACCGGACGCCGCGGCGGCCTGTCGAGGGGCAAGGGCGGCTCCATGCACATGTTCTCCAAGGAGAAGCATTTTTACGGCGGCCACGGCATTGTCGGCGCGCAGGTGTCGCTCGGCACGGGCTTGGCCTTCGCCAACCGCTACCGTGACAACAACAATGTCTCGCTGACCTATTTCGGCGATGGCGCCGCCAACCAGGGCCAGGTCTATGAAAGCTTCAACATGGCCTCGCTATGGAAGCTGCCGGTGATCTACATCATCGAGAACAACCGCTACGCCATGGGCACCTCGGTATCGCGCTCGTCGGCGGAAACCAATTTTTCGCATCGCGGCGCCTCGTTCAAGATTCCCGGCATYCAGGTCGACGGCATGGATGTGCGYGCGGTCAARGCSGCYGSCGATCWKGCSACCGAATGGTGCCGCGCSGGCAAYGGRCCGATCATYCTCGARATGCAGACCTATCGCTATCGCGGYCACTCGATGTCCGACCCGGCGAAATACCGCTCGAAGGAAGAAGTGCAGAAGATGCGCTCCGACCATGACCCGATCGAACAGGTCAAGGCGCGGTTGACGCAGAAGAAGTGGGCGACCGAGGACGAACTGAAGACCATCGACAAGGAGGTGCGCGACATCGTCGCCGATGCCGCCGAGTTTGCCCAGAACGATGCAGAGCCGGATCCGTCCGAGCTCTGGACCGATATCGTATTGTAAGGGAGGGCGAGGAACATGCCGATCGAAATTCTCATGCCCGCTCTCTCGCCGACCATGGAAGAGGGCAATCTTTCCAAGTGGTTGAAGAACGAAGGCGACAAGGTCGTCGCCGGCGATGTTCTCGCCGAGATCGAAACCGACAAGGCGACGATGGAAGTCGAAGCCGTCGATGAAGGCACGATTGGCAAGATCGTGGTKCCKGCCGGYACCGAAGGCGTCAAGGTCAACGCGGTGATCGCCATCTTGCTGCAGGAAGGCGAAAGTGCCGCCGATGCCGGCAAGGCTGCGGCGCCCGCGAAGGCAGAAGCGTCGGCAAAGGCGGAAGCCCCGGCCGCGGCTGAAGACGCCACTCCGGCGGCTAAGCCGGCTCCTGTCGCAGCTGCTCCGAAAACGGAAATCGCCGCCGATCCGGACATTCCGGCTGGCACCGAGATGGTCTCGACCACGGTGCGCGAAGCGCTGCGCGATGCCATGGCCGAGGAAATGCGCCGCGACGGCGATGTCTTCGTCATGGGCGAGGAGGTCGCCGAATATCAGGGCGCCTACAAGATCACGCAGGGCCTGTTGCAGGAATTCGGACCTCGGCGTGTCGTCGACACGCCGATCACCGAGCACGGYTTTGCCGGTGTCGGCGTCGGTGCGGCGATGGCCGGGCTGAAGCCGATCGTCGAATTCATGACCTTTAACTTCGCCATGCAGGCGATCGACCAGATCATCAATTCGGCCGCCAAGACGCTCTATATGTCCGGCGGCCAGATGGGCGCACCGATCGTGTTCCGTGGACCGAACGGGGCTGCGGCCCGCGTCGCCGCCCAGCACTCGCAGTGCTATGCCGCCTGGTACAGCCACATTCCGGGCCTGAAAGTCGTGATGCCTTACACGGCCGCCGACGCCAAGGGCCTGCTCAAGGCAGCGATCCGCGATCCGAACCCGGTCATCTTCCTCGAGAACGAAATCCTCTACGGCCAGTCCTTCGACGTGCCGAAGCTGGATGATTTCGTGCTGCCGATCGGCAAGGCGCGCATCCACAAGGCGGGCAAGGACGTCACCATCGTTTCGTTCGGCATCGGCATGACCTACGCGGTCAAGGCTGAGGCGGAATTGCGCGGCATGGGCATCGACGCCGAGATCATCGACCTCAGGACCATCCGCCCGCTCGACCTCGACACCATCATCGCTTCGGTCAAGAAGACCAACCGGCTGGTCGTGGTCGAAGAAGGCTATCCGCAGAGCTCGGTCGGCGACCATATCGCCAACCAGGTCTCGCAGCGCGCTTTCGATTTCCTCGACGCGCCGGTGATCACCATTGCCGGCAAGGACGTGCCGATGCCTTATGCGGCCAACCTCGAAAAGCTGGCATTGCCGAATGTCGGCGAGGTCATCGAGGCGGTCAAAGCCGTCGCGTATCGAGGCTAACGAGATGGCGCGCGAACTCGAAGTTCCCGCAGCGGTAGCCGAGAGTAGCGAATTTGATGAAGTACTCCGCGTCTGGATTGGTTCGGACGCGGTTGTCACGATGCAAGACCTCTTTGGATCAAATGCTCACAACTGGGGCATGGTGCTCGCCGATGTCGGGATGCACATAGCCTGGATGAGACTGGAACAAGATGGCATCCCTGAAATCGAGACGCTTCAGGCATTGGAAGACGGCTATCGCGGCAGAATGTCGGATCAGTTCAATATCCAGCACCGTTCGCTGACAGGACGGAACTGAGGAGGAAAAATGCCAATCAACATTACCATGCCGGCGCTCTCGCCCACGATGGAAGAGGGCAATCTTTCCAAGTGGTTGGTCAAGGAAGGCGACAAGGTTTCGCCGGGCGATGTCATCGCCGAAATCGAGACCGACAAGGCGACGATGGAGGTCGAGGCCGTCGATGAAGGCACGGTGGCGAAGCTCGTCGTTCCCGCCGGCACCGAAGGCGTCAAGGTCAATGCCCTGATCGCCGTGCTTGCCGCCGAGGGTGAGGATGCGGGTGCTGCGGCGAAGAGCGGCGGCGACGCCGCGCCGGCAAAAGCCGAGGCTCCGAAGGCTGAAGCTCCCAAGGCTGAGGCGCCAAAGGCCGAGGCACCGAAGCCTGTTGCTGCGGCCGCACCCAAGGCCGAGGCGGCTCCGGCCGCCAATGGTCATGCGGCTGGCGAGCGCACTTTCGCCTCACCACTGGCCCGCCGTATCGCCAAGGACGCCGGCGTCGATGTKTCYGCCGTGACCGGCACCGGCCCGCAYGGCCGTGTMGTSAAGGCCGATGTCGAKGCMGCGATYGCCGGCGGCGGCGCCAAGGCAGCACCCGCGGCCAAGGCTCCTGCCAGTGCGCCGGCTGCTGCTGCCGCTCCCGCCGTGAAGGCGATGTCGGATGATCAGGTGCTGAAGCTGTTCGAGCAAGGCTCCTACGACCTCGTCCCGCACGACAATATGCGCAAGACCATCGCGCGGCGCCTCGTCGAGGCCAAGACCACCATCCCGCATTTCTACCTGACGCTCGAYTGYGAGCTCGAYGCGCTKCTSGCGCTGCGCACGCAGMTCAATGCSGCWGCCCCGGTGAAGAAGACCGAKAAGGGCGARGCTCCGGCTTACAAGCTGTCGGTCAACGACATGGTCATCAAGGCGATGGCGTTGGCCCTGAAGGCGGTGCCGGATGCCAATGCCTCCTGGACCGAGAGCGCCATGGTCAAGCACAAGCACGCCGATGTCGGCGTTGCCGTGTCGATCCCCGGCGGTCTGATCACGCCGATCATTCGGCATGCGGACGAAAAGACGCTGTCGACCATCTCCAACGAGATGAAGGATCTGGCCAGCCGCGCCCGCAGCCGCAAGCTGAAGCCCGAAGAATACCAGGGCGGCACCACGGCGGTGTCGAACCTCGGCATGTTCGGCATCAAGGACTTTGCCGCCGTCATCAACCCGCCGCATGCGACCATCCTGGCGGTCGGTGCGGGTGAAGAGCGGGCTGTGGTCAAGAATGGCGAGATCAAGATCGCAACGGTTATGTCGGTGACGCTGTCGACCGATCATCGTGCCGTCGACGGCGCACTGGGTGCCGAGCTGCTGGTCGCCTTCAAGCGGCTGATCGAGAACCCGATGGGCATGTTGGTCTAGGAAAGGAAAAGGCTGTGCGGACATTCTTCACCAGCCTTTTTGCTTTCATCCTTTCCGGCTTTGCCGGCGGCCTGGTCGCGCAGTGGCTGGCTGTCGCCACCGACGATCAGGGGGCATACATCGTCGCCTTTGCAGTCTCGATGCTGGTGACGTTCGTCGTCACCTTTGTCTTCTTCATCGCTCAGTTGATGAATGATCCCGTCACCGCAGTGGCCAAAACTGGCAAATGGACGCTGATCGTGTTTGCGGTGCTGCTTGTCCTGCTGGTCGCGTTGACGCTCTATAGCGACAGCAGTGCGGCCGTCGTCAAGAAAGACATGCCATTCATTGCAGGCCTTGGCTTGCCCGGGCTGGTGACCATCATCGTGCAGTGGCTTTTCGTGCGCTGRCGGGTGAAGCGCGGCTTAGCCGCCACAAAGGCAGGTTGAGCGCATGAAGACGGTGCTTTGTTACGGCGACTCGCTGACCTGGGGACACAACCCTGACACTTTGGGTCGACATGAACATGAAGACCAGTGGCCAACCGCACTGGCGACAGCGCTCGGACCGGGATTCCACGTCATTGCCGAGGGACTGGGCGGTCGCACCACGGCCTATGACGACTTCCTGTCGGGCGCGGACCGAAATGGCGCGCGGATATTGCCGACGATCCTGAGCACGCACTCGCCGMTCGACCTGATCGTCATCATGCTYGGCTCSAACGACATGAAGCCGTSGATCCACGGCAGCGCGGTCATAGCGTCCTATGGCATGCGGCGCCTCGTTGAGATCGTCCGGGGGCACGCCTATCCATTCGGCAGTGTCGCCCCCGAGATTATTCTGGTTGCGCCGCCGCATATCGTGGAAACCCGCAAGGCGGACTATGCCGAAATGTTGGGAACGGGCTCAATCGAGTCGCCCAGGCTCGCCGGCTTTTATCAAACCGCCGCCAACGAGATGGGCTGCGGCTTTTTTGATGCCGCGAGCGTCGCCAGATGCACACCGCTCGACGGCGTSCATCTCGAYGCYGAAAACACGCGCAACATCGGCAAGGCGTTAGCGCCTGTCGTGCGCGGCATGCTGGAACTGTGAATAAGGAGAAAATCCGTGGCTGAGAACTACGACGTCATCATCATCGGCTCCGGCCCCGGCGGCTATGTTACGGCGGTGCGTTCCGCCCAGCTCGGCTTCAAGACGGCGATCATCGAGCGCGAGCATCTCGGCGGCATCTGCCTCAACTGGGGCTGCATACCGACCAAGGCGCTGCTGCGCTCGGCCGAGATCATGCATTATTCGGATCATTTGAAGGACTATGGCCTGAAGCTCGACGGCAAGGTCAGCGTCGACACGGCGGCCGTGGTCGACCGTTCGCGAAAAGTTTCGCTGCGGTTGAATGGTGGCGTTGCCTTCCTGATGAAGAAGAACAAGGTCGACGTCATCTGGGGCGAGGCAAAACTCTCGAAGCCCGGCGAGATTGTCGTCTCCAAGACAGCCAAGAAGCCGATGGAACCGCAGCCACCAGTGCCGAAGGGCGTCAAGGGCGAGGGCACCTACACCGCCAAGCACATCATCCTGGCGACTGGTGCCCGGCCCCGCGCGCTGCCTGGCATCGAGCCGGACGGCAAGCTCATCTGGACCTATTTCGAGGCCATGGTTCCGCCGGAAATGCCGAAGTCGCTGCTGGTGATGGGGTCCGGCGCCATCGGCATCGAATTCGCTTCCTTCTACCGCACCATGGGCGCKGASGTGACGGTSGTCGARCTRTTGCCGGCGGTGATGCCGGTCGAGGATGCCGARGTCTCGAAATTCGCGCARAAGCAGTTCGAGAAGCAAGGCATGAAGATCATYCTCGAAGCCAAGGTGACCAAGGTCGAGAAGGGTGCCAACTCGGTCACCGCGCATGTCGAGATGAAGGAYGGCAAGGTCGAGAAGATCACTGCCGACCGCATGATYTCSGCCGTCGGTGTGCARGGCAACATCGAGGGCCTCGGGCTKGAAACRCTCGGCGTGAAGACCGAGCGYGGCTGCRTCGTCGTCGACGGTTACGGCAAGACSAAYGTRSCCGGCATCTACGCCATCGGCGAYGTCGCSGGCCCRCCRATGCTYGCCCACAAGGCCGAGCATGAGGGCGTGGTGTGCATCGAAAAGATCGCCAGCTTTCCCGGCGTGCACGCCATCGACAAGCTCAAGATCCCCGGCTGCACCTATTGCAACCCGCAGGTCGCCTCAGTCGGCCTGACGGAGGCCAAGGCMAAGGCCGAGGGCAAGGAYATCCGYGTCGGCCGCTTCCAGTTCGCCGCCAACGGCAAGGCGATCGCGCTTGGCGAGGACCAGGGCTTCATCAAGACCATCTTCGACAAGAAGACCGGTCAGCTGCTCGGCGCCCATATGGTCGGTGCCGAGGTGACCGAACTGATCCAGGGTTTTGTCGTGGCGATGAACCTCGAAACGACCGAGGAAGAGCTGATGCACACCATCTTCCCGCATCCGACCCTGTCGGAGATGATGAAGGAAAGCGTGCTCGACGCCTATGGCCGCGCCTTGAACGCATGATAGATTTGCCGCAAGAGACTCAGCCGCGAAAGCCCTGGGAACTCAACGGCAGCGGTGTTCGTTTCCGGATGCATTTTTACGTGCGCAAGGAGAAGACATATGCACTTGAACGGCGTGGGCTGGATCGCAGCCATCATTATCGGCGGCCTGGCAGGCTGGTTCGCCGAAATGTTCATGAAGAGCAACACCGGCATATTCATGAACATTATCATGGGTATCGTCGGTGCAGTCGTGTTGAACGCCATCCTGCAGGCGCTCAATTTCGGTCCATTCGGCGTCGGCTGGATTGCTTATCTGATCACCGGCTTCATCGGTGCCTGCCTGCTGATCTTTGTCGGTCGCCTGGTGCGCCGCTAGTCGATATCGTTGCCGGCTATGCGAAAACGGTTGTAGCGGCATGCGCCGCTGCAGCCTTTTTCTTTGTGCCGAAAAGTCCTAGATGACGTAAAAGTGACGATCGCCGGCAGGCGGTCGCAAGAAAAGCCAAGGTTCAGATGGTCACTGTCCTCGACACAATCGCCAACGCGCCGCGGCTGCGGCACCCCGAGAAGGCGCACAAGCCTGACCAGGAGGTGTTGCGCAAGCCGGACTGGATTCGCGTCAAGGCGCCGGTCTCGAAGGGCTATGCCGAGACACGCGAGATCGTGAAATCGCACAAGCTGGTGACCGTTTGTGAAGAGGCTGGCTGCCCCAACATAGGCGAGTGCTGGGAGAAGAAGCACGCCACCTTCATGATCATGGGTGAGATTTGCACCCGCGCCTGCGCCTTCTGCAATGTCGCCACCGGCATTCCGACCGCGCTCGATGCCGATGAGCCGGCCCGTGTCGCGCATGCCGTCAAGCAGATGGGCCTCAGCCACGTCGTCATCACCTCGGTCGACCGTGACGATCTCGCCGATGGCGGTGCACAGCACTTCGCCGAAGTCATCCGGGCGATCCGCGCGGCAACGCCTTTGACGACAATCGAAATCCTGACGCCCGATTTCCTGCGCAAGGACGGAGCGCTGGAGATCGTCGTGGCGGCCAAGCCCGACGTCTTCAACCACAATCTCGAAACCGTGCCGTCGAACTATCTGACGGTGCGGCCGGGCGCCCGCTATTTCCACTCGATCCGGCTGTTGCAGCGGGTCAAGGAACTCGATCCGTCGATCTTCACCAAATCCGGCATCATGGTCGGCCTGGGCGAGGAGCGGAACGAGATCCTGCAACTGATGGACGATCTGCGCTCGGCCAATGTCGACTTCATGACCATCGGCCAATATCTGCAGCCGTCGAAGAAGCACCATCCGGTGATCCGCTTCGTCACACCGGAGGAATTCAAGTCCTTCGAGACGATCGGCCGGACCAAGGGTTTCCTGCTGGTGGCATCAAGCCCGCTCACACGCTCATCGCACCATGCCGGCGACGATTTCGCCCGGCTGCGCGCGGCGCGGGAAGCGCAGCTCCAGAAGTCGCTCTAGCCGATTTTATGCCCAAATTCGAAGCCACCCGCCGCGTTGCCCACACGCCGCAGCAGATGTTTGCGCTGGTTGCCGATGTCGAGGCCTATCCACAATTCCTGCCGCTTTGCGAAGCGCTGACGGTGCGCTCGCGCAAGGAGCGTGACGGACGCACCGTTCTCCTGGCCGACATGAGCATCGGCTACAAGGCCATCCGCGAGACCTTCACCACGCAGGTGCTGCTGAAGCCCGACGAGAACGCCATCGACGTCAAGTACATCGATGGCCCGTTCAAATATCTGAGCAATGTCTGGCGTTTCGAGCCCGACGGCGCCGGCTGCGCCGTCCGCTTCTTCATCGACTATGAGTTCAAGAGCCGCATCCTGGGCGCGCTGATGGGCACCATGTTCGACCGTGCCTTCCGCATGTTCGCCGAGGCTTTCGAAAAGCGCGCCGACGTCATCTATGGTGTCGCACCGCAGGCTTAGAGCATTTCACCGTTTCACGGAAACGGCGAACTGCTCTAACTCTTTGTTTTGACGCAATTCCCAAGGGAAAGCGCTATGCGCTTTTCCCGGGAAAACAGCTTCACACTTTTCCTGGAATTGCTCTAATTCTGGCTGAGCGCTTGCAGGCCCAACTTCAGCGCGTGTCTCACAGTCTCGTGGCGGATGAATTCGCGGCCCTTGTGGCCGAACAGCTGGCGCTCGGCGGCAACCGGCTGGCCGGCCAGGGCAAGGCCGAACCAGACGAGACCGATCGGCTTGTCGGCCGARCCGCCGCYTGGRCCGGCAATGCCGGTAACGGCMAGAGAAAGGCTYGCGCGYGAATGCGCCAGCGCGCCGRCCGCCATCTCCAGCACCGTTTCGCGCGACACAGCTCCATGCGCGTCGAGCGTTTCGGCGGAAACGCCGAGCATCTCCATCTTGGCTTCGTTGGAATAGGTGATGAAGCCGCGGTCTACCACGGCGGAGGAGCCGGCAATGTCGGTGAGCGCGGCGATGATCAGGCCGCCGGTGCAGCTTTCCGCCGTCGCCAGCATGATGCCACGTTGCTGGCAGGCCAGCAGCAGGGCGTTTGCGAGTTCGGCGTTGCTCATTCCGGCACCTCGCCCGGAAACACCACGCTGGCCGTAGCGATCGCCGCAATGCCTTCCTCGCGGCCGATGAAACCGAGCTTCTCGTTGGTTGTCGCCTTGATCGAGATGCGGTCGGCGGAAATGCCTAGCATCTGCGACAGGGCTGATGTCATTGCCTCGCGGTGTGGGCCGACGCGCGGCGCCTCGCAGATCAGCGTGATGTCGGCATTGGCAATGCGGCCGCCGCGCCCGCGCACCACCTTTGCCGCATGCTCGACGAAGATCCGCGACGCAGCACCCTTCCACTGCGGATCGGACGGCGGAAAATGCGTGCCGATGTCGCCGGCGCCGCAGGTCGCCAGCAGCGCGTCGGTCAAAGCGTGCAGGCCGACATCGGCATCGGAATGGCCCGACAGTTTCCTGTCATGCGGAATGACGACGCCACACAGGGTGACATGATCGCCAGGCTCGAAGGCGTGGACGTCGTAGCCGTTGCCGGTGCGGATGTCGGGGAAGAGTGTGCGTTCGCTGGAAAGCCGCTGGTGCGCCATGGCGATGTCCCGTGCCCAGGTGAGTTTGACGTTGTCCGGCGAGCCGGGAACCAACTTGACTGGAATATGCGCCCATTCGGCGATGGCCGCGTCGTCGGTGAAATCCAGCCTGCCCAGCTGATGGGCCTTGTCATGCGCGGCAAGGATCGGCCCGTAGGGGAAACCTTGCGGCGTTTGCGCCGCATGCAGCCCGCTGCGGGAAACGGTTTCCGCGACCACGCCTGACGCCGACTCGCGCTTCAGCGTGTCGGCGACGGGCAGGGCAGGCAACGCCCCCTCGTTCTCGCCGATGGCGGCGATGGTGCGGTCGATCAACTCCGCGTCGACGAACGGGCGGACAGCATCGTGAATCAGAACCTGACCCGGCGCGTGGTCTTTCAGCGCCAGCAAGCCGAGCCGGACGGACTCCTGCCTGGTCGGCCCGCCAATGACGGCGATGACACGCTGGGCCTGGGTGCCAGCTGCTTGCCGAAACAGTTCATGGTCATCGGCATGGATGGCGACAACGATCTGGCCGGTGCGCGGATGGGCAAGAAACATCTCCAGCGTATGCGCAATGACGGCGCGGCCGCCGATGTGTTGGTACTGCTTGGGTCCGTTGGCCTGCCCGGCACGAGCGCCGCGGCCGGCGGCGACGATCACCACCGCAACCCCGCCCGTCGCGCTCGCGTTTTCACTTCCGTCAGTCATGGCGATTGGCTTAGCGCACGATCCCCAAAAGTGTAATTGGTTTTCCGAAAAGATCGTGCGTCAAATATGAATTCCAAAGCGTCTTGAAAGGACGCGCCAGGCCCTGGTCGGGGTAAAAGCCTAAGGCCGGCATTTTCCCAATTGCGCCTTAATGTGGCGTCATTCCGCGTTGCACATTGCGGCCGATATGGCTAGAGAATGTGCAACGAATGGACGTGCTTGGTTTTTGTGCATGGTTAACTCAGCCAAATTGGCCGCGCCTCTCGACGTCGGCGGCGTGGAAATCCGCAATCGCGTGTTCCTCGCGCCGATGTCGGGTATCACCGACGAGCCTTTCCGCAAGCGCGCCCATGCGCATGGCGCCGGCCTTGTCGTGTCCGAAATGGTGGCAAGCGGCGAACTCGCCAAGGGCAGGGCCGGCTTCGACCTGCGCATACGTCATTCCGGCCTGCCCGTCCATATGGTGCAGCTAGCCGGCCGCGAGGCGGCACATATGGCTGAAGGCGCGCGCATCGCCGCCGGCGAGGGCGCCGACATTATCGACATCAACATGGGCTGCCCGGCCAAGAAGGTCACCGGTGGTTATGCCGGCTCGGCATTGATGCTGGATCTCGACCATGCGCTGTCGCTGATCGAGGCGGTGGTTGGCGCGGTCAAGGTGCCGGTGACGGTCAAGATGCGGCTCGGCTGGGACGAAGGCGCACTCAATGCGCCAATCCTCGCACGCCGTGCCGAGCAGGCGGGCGTCAGCATGGTGACGGTACACGGCCGCACGCGCTGCCAGTTCTATCAGGGCAAGGCCGACTGGCGCGCCATCGCCCGCGTCAAGGAAGCCGTTTCCATCCCGGTCGTTGCCAATGGCGATGTCTGCAATCCCGCCGAGGCAGCCGCCATTCTCGACCAATCCGGCGCCGATGCGGTGATGGTCGGCCGCGCCCATTATGGCGCGCCCTGGATCGCCGGTGGCATCGCAGCCGCGGCCGCAGGCGAAACGGCGGCCAAGATGCCGCAGAATCCCGCGGCACTGGCCGACTATGTCGTCGCCCACTACGAAGACATGCTGGCGCTTTATGGCGTCGAGAGCGGCTTGCGCCAGGCGCGCAAGCATCTGGGCTGGTATCTCGATCGCCATGGCGTTGGCGCTGCCGACGACGACCGAAAAGCCATCCTGACCGCGTTCGAGCCGGCCCGCGTCATTGCCCTGCTGCGAAATGTATTCTCGCGCGATCCGCAACCCCTGAACCTGCGGAGTGCGGCATGAACGCCAACGTCTCCCGTGGCACCGATATGGCAGAGGCCGCCCATATCGTGCTCAACACCATCCGCCGTCCGGTGATCATGGTCGATACGGACGGATTCATCACCTACGCCAATGCCGATGCCGAGGACTTCTTCCGCTCGAGCGCGAATATGCTCGCCCGCAACACGCTGTCGAAACTCATTCCTTTCGGCAGCCCGCTGCTGACGCTTGTCGACCAGGTGCGCGAGCGCCGGGCTCCGGTCAACGAGTATCGGGTCGATGTGTCGTCGCCACGCCTCGGCATCGAGAAGGTCGTCGATCTCTATGTCGCGCCGGTGCCGGAATTCCCGGGCTCCGTCGTGGTCATGTTCCAGGAGCGGTCGATGGCCGACAAGATTGACCGGCAGATGACGCATCGCGGTGCCGCGCGCTCGGTGACCGGCCTGGCGGCGATGCTCGCCCATGAAATCAAGAATCCGCTCTCCGGCATTCGCGGCGCCGCGCAGCTGCTCGAACTGTCCGCTTCCGACGAGGACCGTGCGCTGACCCGGCTGATCACCGACGAAACGGACCGCATCGTGTCGCTGGTCGATCGCATGGAGGTGTTTTCCGACGAGCGACCGATCGATCGCTATCCCGTCAATATCCATGTCGTGCTTGACCATGTGAAGGCGATCGCCAAGAACGGTTTTGCGAAGAAAGTCAGGATATTGGAGGACTATGATCCTTCATTGCCTCCGGTGTTCGCCAATCGCGACCAGCTGATCCAGGTGTTCCTCAACCTGGTCAAGAACGCCGCCGAGGCGATCGGCAGCGATCCGCATGGCGAGATCGTGCTATCGACCGCCTTCCGGCCGGGCATTCGCGTTTCGGTGCCAGGAACGCAGGACCGCGTATCGCTGCCGCTGGAGTTCTGCGTGCGCGACAATGGCTCCGGCGTCTCCGAGGATATCCTGCCGATCCTGTTCGATCCCTTCATCACCACCAAGCCGAACGGCTCGGGGCTGGGGCTGGCGCTCGTCGCCAAGATCGTCGGCGAGCATGGCGGCATCATCGAATGCGAATCGACCCCGCGCGGAACCACCTTCCGCATCCTGATGCCGGCCTGGAAGGAAACGCCGTTCGGCGCTGAAGAAGACGGTGAAGGAGACCGCAAATGACGGTTCGCGGCAATATTCTCGTCGCCGACGACGATGCGGCGATCCGCACGGTGCTCAATCAGGCGCTCTCGCGCGTCGGCCATGAGGTGCGCGTCACCTCCAATGCCTCGACCCTTTGGCGCTGGGTGGCAGCGGGCGAGGGCGACCTCGTCATCACCGACGTGGTGATGCCCGACGAAAACGCCTTCGACATGCTGCCGCGCATCAAGAAGGCGCGGCCGGAACTGCCGGTCATCGTTATGAGCGCCCAGAACACGTTCATGACGGCGATCCGTGCATCCGAGACCGGCGCCTATGAATATCTGCCGAAGCCGTTCGACCTGACCGAGCTCCTCAACATCGTCAACCGGGCGCTGTCTGAGCCGCGCCGGCCGAAGATCGATGCGCGGCCGGAAGAACAGCCCGATGCGATGCCGCTGGTCGGCCGCTCGGCGGCCATGCAGGACATCTACCGCATGCTGGCGCGTATGATGCAGACCGACCTGACGGTGATGATCTCGGGCGAATCCGGCACCGGCAAGGAACTGGTGGCGCGCGCGCTGCATGAATATGGCCGTCGTCGCGGCGGCCCGTTCGTCGCCATCAACATGGCGGCAATCCCGCGCGATCTGATCGAATCAGAGCTGTTCGGCCACGAGAAGGGCGCTTTCACCGGTGCCCAGAACCGCTCCACCGGCCGTTTCGARCAGGCTGAGGGCGGCACGCTGTTCCTCGACGAGATCGGCGAYATGCCGATGGAGGCGCAGACGCGSCTGCTGCGTGTSCTGCAGCAGGGCGAATACACGACGGTCGGCGGMCGCACGCCGATCAAGACSGACGTGCGCATYGTCGCSGCCACCAACAAGGAYCTGCGMACGCTGATCAACCAGGGGCTGTTYCGCGAGGATCTGTTCTATCGCCTCAACGTCGTGCCACTGAGATTGCCGGCATTGCGCGAGCGTTCCGAGGACGTGCCCGATCTCGTGCGCCACTTCTTCAAGCTTGGCGAGATGGAAGGGCTGCAGACCAAGCGCATCTCATCCGGCGGCATCGAGCTGATGAAGCGCTACCCGTGGCCGGGCAATGTGCGCGAACTGGAAAATCTCGTTCGCCGGCTCGCAGCGCTTTATTCGCAGGACGAGATTTCCGCCGAGATCATCGAGGCGGAGCTCAAGACCGGCGAGCGCCCCGTGGTCCCCGGCGGCGGCAACCTCATTCCCGACGACCTCTCCATCGGCCAGGCGGTCGAGCATTTCCTGCAGCGCTATTTCGCCTCGTTTGCCGGCGAACTGCCCCCCGCCGGGCTCTACCAGCGCATTCTGTCCGAAGTCGAATATCCGCTGGTCCTGGCCTCGATGACGGCAACCCGCGGCAACCAGATCAAGGCCGCGGAACTGCTGGGGTTGAACCGCAACACGCTGCGCAAGAAGATTCGCGAGCTGGGCGTCAATGTCTACAAATCATCGCGGCCGGGCTGAGCGCCGATCCGACGTCGACTTTTTTTCACGAGACTGAGCGTCTTTTCAGGGGACTGAGTGGCGAAAGATTTCCGCCATTGTCACACTTGTTGCATAATCGCCACAATGCGTTGCATAGATCGGACGCAATCATTGGCTCCCAGACGGCGACATGGCTCCGCAGGCACCTGTACTCAACCAACCGCTTTTCAGCGAACCCGGCGCACGCGACGGACGCCGCCTGCTGGCGCTGCCCGGCGTGGTGGCGGTCGTCGGCGCGCTGGTCATGGCGGCCATTTCATTCACCATCCTGGTGGGCGCGACGCCGATCGCGCCTGACGCCAGGACGACCTGGGCGCTGATCGCGCTCAACGCCGCCTTCGTGCTTTTCCTCAGCGCGCTGGTCGGACGCGAGGTGCATCGCATCGTCATGGCGCGCCGGCATGGCAAGGCGGCCTCGCGGCTGCATGTGCGCATCGTCGCCATGTTCGCGCTGGTTGCCGCCATCCCCGCCATCATGGTGGCGATCATCGCCTCGATCACGCTCGATATCGGCCTCGATCGCTGGTTCGAGATCCGTACCAAGACGATCGTCAACTCCTCGCTGTCGATCGCCGATGCCTATGTCCAGGAAAACGCCCGCAATCTGCAGGGCACGACGCTGTCGATGGCCTATGATCTCGATGCGTCGCGCACGCTCTACGGCCTTGATCGCACAGGCTTTCTCGACCTCATGAACAAGGAGGCGGTGGGCCGGTCTCTGGCCCATGCGGCGCTGATCAAGCCCGACGGCTCGTTCGTCATGAGCGCGCAGACCGATGCTGATTTCTCCATGCCGGAACCGCCGGAAGGCTCGGTCAGCAGCGCCACCGACGGCAAACCGGTGCTGATCGAGCCGCGCACCCGCAACATYATGGGCGCCATCGTCAAGYTGCGYGAGATYGARGGSCTCTAYCTCTACACCATYCGCCTYGTYGATCCCGARGTSATCAAGGCGCGGCAGATCGTCMRGTCCAACACCGMCGAATACCGCRRCCTSGAAGAMAAYMGSCGSACGTCGCAGGTGGCSTTYGCGCTKCCSTATCTGTCSCTGACSCTGATCATCATCCTGTCSGCSATCTGGACCGGCATTGCSGTCGCCGACCGTCTCGTACGGCCGATCCGCCAGCTCATCGGTGCTGCCGACGAGGTGGCGACCGGCAATCTCGACGTCGCGGTTCCCGTCAGGCCTTCCGACGG